>QILU01000245.1 GCA_003233475.1 Ahrensia sp. | reverse complement strand
CAAACCTTTTGTCCAAACTGAGAGTCGGACAATTGATACCAGAGCAATAAGCCAGCAATATCATAAAAACAATTGTGAACACCCGGCCACATTGGCTTTGACACAGAAAAGGTGTCATTGATTTGATGCCCTTTGCATCCTACATTATTGGGTATGCAGCGCGGAACCAGATGATTCCGCCATGACCCAGGAAAGAAAGAGCAATATTATGGCTTCAATGGAAGATCGCGGCGAAGGCTTTGAAAAAAAATTCGCCCATGATGCAGAACTGAAATTTAAGGCGGAAGCGCGCAGAAACAAGCTGTTGGGTGAATGGGCCGCCGAAAAACTTGGCCGCGAGGACAAAGACGCCTACGCGAAAGAAGTTATCGTTGCCGATTTTGAAGAACCCGGTGACGAAGATGTTTTTCGTAAAGTCCGTGGAGATTTCGATTCCAAAAATGTCAGCGTTAGCGATGATGAACTTCGCGGCAAAATGCGCGAATTGCTGGTTGTGGCCGTTGACCAGGTGCAAAATTCGTAAGCTCTACTGAAATATGGGAAGGGCGGCATGGATCGATTCAAAAAGCTGTTGAACGCAAAAGGCATGGTGGTCACCGCCTGGTCTGGCCAGCAGGATTCGCTTTACTTTTCCCTGTTGGCAAGAACCAATTTTGATTGCATCACCCTAGATATGCAGCACGGCATGGCGACCGAAGACAGCGTGATCAGGGGCATTGCCGCGATTGCCCCATCAGGAAAACCCACAGTTGTGCGCATTCCCGTTGGGCGTTTTGATCTGGTCAGCAAGGTTTTAGATGCCGGAGCCCATGGAGCTATCGCCCCGATGATCAACACGGTTGAAGACGCCGAACAGCTGGTTTCATTTGCCAAATATGTTCCCAACGGCGACCGTTCATTTGGTCCGACCCAGGTTATGGGGGTGTTGAATGTGGGCATGGAAGAATATGTCAAAAGCGCCGATGAGAAAACCGTTATTTTCGCCATGATTGAAACCAAACAGGCGGTGGAAAATATGGAAGCCATTGCCGATGTGGATGGAATCGATGGCCTGTTTTGCGGCCCCGGCGATCTTTCCATTTCGATGCGCGGGAACAATATTCCCGATGCTTACGGTAAGGATACGCTTCATATTGTCGAAAAAATTGCCGCAACCGCCCACGGGCGCGGCAAGCTTGCCGGGAGTTGGTGCGGAACGGTGGAGCAAATGGAACTGGTCAACAAAATCGGGTAATCGGGTTTGATTTTGCCTCCCTTGGGGGCGATGACGCTTATATCCGTCTGGGCGCAGATTCCATGCTGGGCCAACTCAGTTTTCGTTGAAGATTGGGGCAGGGCCAAATAACATTCTTCTATCTCCACCCTTGAGGGGGAGATGCCGAAGCGCAGCGTAGGCAGAGGGGGGTATTCTTAAAATTTCTTGTGGCGCGAAGCGCGCTACCCCCCTCTGTCCTTTCAGGACATCTCCCCCGCAAGGGTGGAGATAGGCTTCTGCGAGTACCGAACCCTGTCATATCAGACTAAGCCTTCAAATCTTTCATAAAATTTGCAAACACCATCAAGCCGTCCGGCCAGGGCCCGTGGCCGCTTTCTGCGTTCAAATGGCCACTGTCTCTTGCGCTGATATATTCTGAACCCCATGCCTTCGCCATATCCTTGGCAACTTCGGTAGAGCAAAATGGGTCGTTCTCGCTGGAAACCAGTATGCTGGGAAAGGGCAGGGGCTGGCGCGGGTAGGGGCCGAAAGTCATCAGGTGTTTTGGCTTTATCTGCGGGTTTTCCACATCCGGCGGGGCGACAATAAAAGCGCCGACTATTTTCTTCGATTGCTCTTTGCTCATTTGCAACACCGATTGAACCAGCACCTGACATCCAAGCGAATGGGCAATTATAACAGCTGGTTTTTTTACATCATCCACAGCCTTGATAAGGTTTTTTGTCCAGTCTTCCACGACCGGTTTATGCCAATCGTCCTGATCAACCCGGCGCGCAGATTTCATCTTGGCTTCCCATCGGGATTGCCAGTGATCGGGGCCGGAATTGGTGTATCCGGGAACCATTATTATATCTGATTCAGAAATTTTCATGCTGGCCATGTGGTGTCCATGGCTCAAAATGTCAACCGAAAGTGGCCACCCTACCGAATTGGAAGGGGCAGCAGGGTGGCCACGAAACCCTATTCCGTCGCAGGTGTAACCGGCACTGGAACAGGGGTGGGGCTGGTCGTGCCAGTTTGCTCAGATGTTGTGGCTGGAGCTACGGCTTGCGGGGCTAACGTTTCGTCGCCTGAACCGCCAAACAGCAAGGTGACTGCCAGGAACAACAACCCGATTAAAGCAAGTGCAATTAAAATTCCGCCAATGCTCGTGCCACTGGAATGGCTCGGGCGATAGTCCTTAGGGCGGGATGGGTTCATTCCGGGGTGGGATAGATCGCGATAGTCAGTCATGATTTTTCTCCTTTTCTATATGAAAAGGCTGAACCGGGAATGTGCCGGCAAAGCGGCACGAAACATCACTTATGATGAGCCGTTGAAAGGAAGCGCGATTTTAGGCCCGGCCGGAAGTGCCCTAACCAAACACCCGCTTGAAAATCGTATCCACATGTTTGGTGTGGTAGGCGAGATCGAATTTGTCCCGCAATTTGTCCTCTGAGAGAATTGCCATAACATCTTTATCCGCCAGCAATTCGGTGAGAAAATCCTTATCCTCTTCCCACACTTTCATAGCGTTGCGCTGCACCAGACGGTAACTGTCTTCGCGTGACGAACCTGCTTGCGTTAAGGCAAGCAAAACCCGTTGTGAATGAATAAGCCCGCGAAACTGATTCATATTGCGGTCCATATTTTTCGGATAGACCAGCAGTTTTTCAACCACTCTGGTAAGCCGGTTCAGGGCAAAGTCCAGGGTGATGGTAGCATCGGGGCCAATCATTCTCTCCACCGAAGAATGGGAAATATCGCGCTCGTGCCACAGGGCAACATTTTCCATAGCCGGCGTTACCGCCATGCGCACAATGCGGGCAAGCCCGGTCAGATTTTCCGTTAGAATCGGATTGCGTTTGTGGGGCATGGCGGAAGAGCCTTTCTGTCCGGGGGCAAAATATTCCTCCACTTCCAAAACTTCGGTGCGTTGCAAATGGCGAATTTCCGTTGCCAGCCGCTCGATGGAAGAAGCAATAACACCCAGCGTTGCAAAATACATAGCGTGCCGGTCGCGCGGAATTACCTGGGTGGAAACAGGCTCCACTTTCAGCCCCAGAGCTTTTGCCACATGCTCCTCAACAGCCGGGTCGATATTAGCAAATGTGCCCACCGCACCGGAAATGGCGCAGGTGGCAATTTCTTCGCGCGCTTGAACAAGACGCTTTTTACACCGCTCAAATTCGGCATAGGCCTGTGCCAGTTTAACACCAAAAGTTGTTGGTTCAGCATGAATTCCGTGGGAGCGCCCAATGGTCACTGTGTCCTTATGCTCAATCGCCCGTTTTTTGAGCGCGACAAGAAGCGCGTCTAAATCCTCCAGCAATAAATCGCTGGCTTTCGCCAATTGCACACTAAAACAGGTGTCCAGTACATCGGATGATGTCATGCCCTGGTGCACAAAGCGCGCTTCAGGGCCAACAATTTCTGCCAAATGGGTCAAAAACGCGATTACGTCATGCTTGGTTTCCCGTTCGATCTCGTCAATTCGCGCCACGTCAAATTCGACGCTGCCGCCCTTTTCCCAAATCACCTTCGCGGCTTGTTTGGGAATAACCCCAAGTTCCGCCAGCGCATCACATGCGTGGGCTTCGATTTCGAACCAGATTCGAAATTTTGATGCGGGTGACCAGATTTTGGTCATTTCAGAGCGGGAGTAGCGCGGGATCATGGTTGTCTCTTAAACCAGCTGAAGGGAAGCAATGCCGTGGCTTACCATTCCCCCGGCACCCCTTCAACGAAAATGTCACCCCTTCAACGGGAAGAAGACAACCACCCACGGGAAAAACACAAACTGGCCAGAATCAGCAGCACAACCCCCCAAGGCAGCAGGGGACGAAGCCCCGTAATTGCCATCAGATAAAGCGCTCCAAGCCCGGTGAAAATAGTTTGATGGAGCCGCAAAGAAGTTCCAATATCCGCGTGCCATTGGGAAAAATAAATCAGATACTGAACCACAAATATTAAGCTGGTGAGCCCCAGGGTTAGAATAAGCAGGGCTGAAAAAATAAACGAAAACCGCACACTCTCAATTTTGTTCCACACAAGGGTGGTCGCAAGCTTGAGGCTCAAAATTCCGCCGCCAAGCGCGCCAACAAAATACGGAACAATGGCGTAAACCAGTGCACTATCCATAGCCCAGGCGCGGTTGATGAAATGCCAAAAGACAATGAGGCTCAAAGCAAGCGCCCAAACGAGCGCAAACAGGAATTGCATTTTATAGGAAATGTGAGGTTTGAAGTTTGGAAATTTATTCACTAAAATATTTCGCCCAGGTGGGAAACAAATCATTTTCTTCCGCTTTGGCACAATATATGCCACGTGCAATGGCACGGCTCATGGTTCCCGCCGCCGCAGCCGATAAATCAATCTGATCTTTAAGTTCAATCTCATTCGGATTAGCTCCGGTGGAAATGGCGAAGATCAGATCACCGTCCAGCGGTGTGTGGGCCGGCCATAAGGCACGGGCAAAGCCGTCATGGGCGGCCACAGCCAGCCGTTTGGCCTGAGATTTATTTAACGCCGCATCGGTGGCAACAATTCCAATCGTGGTGTTTGCCCCCCGGCTTTGCTTGCTCGTGCATTTTATTCGTAACTGGCGCGATTCGGAAACTTCGGCGTTTGAAATCCCATGGCCACCGAATTCGTCTTCATGTTCAAAGGGAGCCGCCCAAAAATGTTTTCCTTCTCCAACTGTGGGCGCTCCAAGGGCATTCACTGCCACAAGAGAAGCGACAGTAATTCCGTTTTCAAGCACGATCGACGCTGAACCCACCCCCCCTTTCAATCCAACACCAGGCCCCCCAACAAGCGCTCCCGTGCCCGCCCCAACCGAGCCGAGTTCAAAAGTTTTTTGTGCTTTTGTAATCGCATCATAGCCAAGCTGCCGATAAGGAGAATAAAGACCCCAGTCTTTGTTCCCCCCATTTGTAAGATCAAACAAAATGGCCGTTGGAACGATGGGGATACGCTGATCCGAGACCACAAATCCCTTGCCCTGTTCACGTAATGCCGCCTGAACACCCGACGCCGCATCCAAACCGAATGCTGAGCCACCCGCCAGCACAAAAGCATCAATCGATTGAACAATGTTCTCCGGTTGCAGCAAATCGGTTTCACGGGTTCCCGGCGCGCCACCCATTACATGAACGCTGGCAACATTTTCAAAATCACAAGCCAACACAGTCACACCGGATTTCAATTCTCCATCGTGGGCATGGCCAACGCGAAGCCCCGCAACATCAGTGATCAGGTTTTGCGGGCCGGGCTTCATTCTAATTTTCCGCGACAGGGGTAAATTCAACGCCGCCCCAACGAAAAAGCGCAAAGGGCAGGGGGGAATGCCCGGCCTTCTTCGTTGAATTTCAATTTTCCAAGAACTGTTTCAAAGGAAACATTATCCAACAAAATCTTCTCTTTTTCCAGCGCAGCCACCGCGATTTGAACCTCCAAAGCGGATGCGGCAATTTGAATCAACGAATATCCCATCAACACATTGGGTTCCAATTTGCCGTTTAGTTTTTCCAGCAAGGTTGCAGCCGGTTTTTCTTTTGGGTTTGATTCTCTGACCATCAAGAACCCAGTGGGAACATCGCTGGATTCGTTTGAATAGGCGATCAGTTCCGCCTGTTCCCCTGCACCCAATATCCAATTGAGTTCCAGTCTTGCCAGATCGCGTGAAATGGTAATTAAATCACTCGCCCCGGCTGCAATAAAAACAGCTTCCACTCCGGAATTTTTCAGCCGTCGCAAAACCGCTGTCTGGCTGGATTGGAGCGGGCGAAAATCGGTGGTGATGATTGGCTTGAATCCAGCCTGTTCCCCCAGCAAGCTGACATTTTCAGCCAATGAGCGCCCATAAACGCTGCCATCATCAATCACCGCAAAGGGTTTGCCTTCAAACCGTGGTAAGATGTATTTCACCACCGCACGCGCCTCATCGGTGAACGAACCGGAGAGTGAATACAGCGGCAACTCATCCACATTGCGCAATCGCTTCAACAGGTTGTTTCGGGTGTTAATCGCGATTACCGGAATTGCTGGGGTTTCGCTGTTTTCGGTGTTCAAAGCCCGCGCCAGCGCTGTAGCATATTTGAAACAAAGCGGCCCCACCACAATTTTTACCCGGGCTTTGAGAAACTCATTGGCATTTTTTACGGCATTCTTAGGCTCGCAACCGTCATCCACCAGAACCAATTGCAAATCGCGACCATTGGAGTTCAAATCCTGCAACGCCAGCCTGGCACCAAACTCAACCCGTTCGGCAACAGGCCCAATCCGCCCTTTTAGCGGCAGTGATAGGCCAATGGCCTCTCCCGCCTGGGCAAAAGATGTAAGCATTAAAAAAATAATCAGGATTGAAAAGGTTCGAAACATGTTTTGGTTCTAGCGGATGAACTCGTGGGTTCAAACCCTAAATAAGCCGAAGCGCCTTCATACTCGCGTGACCATCTTTCCCGATGATTATATGGTCATGGATAACAATGCCCATGGGGGCCGCTGTTTCAACAATGGTTTTTGTCATATCAATATCGGCGCGAGACGGGGT
>QILU01000140.1 GCA_003233475.1 Ahrensia sp. | reverse complement strand
TATCGGCCAAACGTATATTCGTTAAATCGGCGACTTGAGTCGGGTGAAAATGGCCGGGTTAGTGGAGTTTTAAGGAAGACCAATGGAAGACGATTTTAATAAATTGCCCATTGAGCAACGGGACCTCACCATTGATGCACCTTTGAACTGGACGCTGGCAGGCACCCTGCTCACTCCTACCACCGCGTCTAAACGCAAAAATTCCCCTGCGATTCTCATTTCATCTGCAGCCGGAGTACCGCGAGGCTTTTATACCAACTTCGCCCGCCATCTCGTTCAACTCGGCGCTGTTGCGGTTTTGATTTATGACTACCGCGGAATGGGGGATTCAGCCGGGACTAAAAAGCGCTGGCCGGAATTGCGTATGTTTCACTGGGCGCAACATGATTTTTCCGCGTGCGCCCATTGGCTGCGCGAAAAGTTTCCCAACAATCCGATGGTTGGTGTGGGCCATTCATTCGGCGGGCAGGCATTGGGGCTGTCCGGGGTGGCACATTTATTTGACCGATATGCCACTGTCGCCAGCATGTCGGGTTATTGGCGCGGGTTGGATACTCCCTATAAAGTATGGTTTCAAACCCAAATTATTGGGCGGGCCATGGCTAATATTTTTGGCTATATTCCAAAAGCCGTCAGCCCTGGTGGTGCAGTCTTTCCTGGAACCATCATGCTTGATTGGGCCAACTGGATTGCGGAACCTGAATATTGGTTTGATCAAAACGATGTTCCCGGATTGGATAATTTTGCCAAAGTCACCCTGCCGTTTCTCTCAATTCGGGCGACCGATGACCCCTGGGGTACGGAAAGCGCAATCGCTGCCTTTATGAAACATTACACCAGTGCAAGAATGAAACACATATCGGTTGCCCCTGGCGAAAGCGGTAAAATCGGACATCTGGGTTTTTTTCGGCAACGCCACCGGGAAAGCCATTGGAAGGTGGCAACGGACTTTTTGTTTAACGAGCAATCGGATTAGGATACTGATGAAGCTCTGAATGCCGGACATCTTGTTCAAGAAGATTGCCCGCAAGCCATTGTTGCAGCGATGCTAAAACAAACTGGTATCGGGTAAAGCTTTGCGCACCGAGCTTAAAGCTGTTTCAAAATCCTGCCCCCGATTTAAGTTATCCAAAATGGCTAGTACCCCTTCTCTGCCGATTTCCTTTTGAAGTTCGCGAACCAGTTCCATGGAGCCGCCATAGGCATTTTTCCAGCCCAGGGCTTTTTTGCTTTTGTCCCAGGTTCTGAAACTTCCCGTTTGGCGCAGATAAAGGGCGGCTGTTGGCGGGAATTTTTTGTTGAACCGTTCATCATTAGATAACAGCACGGCAAGGCCTTCATCAAACCAGGCGGGAACGGCACCGAAGAAAGCGCGAATTCTGCCCACCCTTTGTTTGAGGGCGATGTGGGATAATTCATGGGTGGCTATTGTCCGGTTCAGACCTTTTTCATTCAGCCGGATCAATAATGAGCCGTAGGCAATGCCGCGGGATTTTGTAACTCCAAAGGCCGCATCACAGGTGTCTTTTGGGCATAGAATAATGCGGGGAAAGATGGAGCTCGTGAACAGAGGCTGGTTGTAAAATGCAGAAATGGCTGTTGTTGAATGTTCGATTTCGCTTATCAAGGGGGCCAGTTCCTCAGGCTTTAATTTGATGGAGGCGTAAATATTGGGGGCCAGTTGATGGAACCCAAACCAGGTTGGGGCTATTGCCCGTTGAGGGCCGGGAATTGCGGCTGCTGCAACGGCGGATGAGCATAGAATTATGCTCAAAACGGACAGGATAAATTTATATCGGCGGTAGCCAAATAAGGTGTTGGAGACGGTAAGTGGTTTTTGCATGGGGTTACCGTGACGTTGGTTGCTGTTGAAATATGTAAGTTAATTGTAAAATCTGGCAGGATTTGGGAGGAGAATGATTGAGGTTCATCGCTTAGCCTGGCCTTAGGAATTTTCCCCAACCCGCTTGCCTTTAATCACAGAATAACTTGACTCATACATTGTCACCAACTCTTCTGCGGCACTGGGGTGGAGTGCCATGGTGGCATCGAAGTCTTTTTTCCGGGCTCCCATTTTCATCGGGATCGCCAGGAGTTGAGCCATTTCTCCGGCATCCGGGCCCAAAATGTGGGCACCAACGACCTTTTCAGATTTTGCATCCACAATCAGTTTCATCAGCATTTTGCTGTTGCGCCCGGAAAGCGTGTTTTTCAACGGGCGAAAAATTGCCCGATAAACATCCAGCTTTTCAAACGCTTCCCCTGCGTCTTCTTCGCTCATTCCCACCGTTCCAATTTCCGGGTGGGAAAATACCGCTGTGGGGATCATAGCATGGTCTGGCTTTTGCGGATTGTTCTGAAATTCAGTGGCCACAAAACACATGGCTTCATGGATCGCTACCGGGGTAAGTGACACCCGATTGGTCACATCTCCCAGCGCCCAGATGTTGTCCACATTGGTGCGCGAATATTGATCAACTTTGATATAGCCGCGGCTATCTGTTTCCACCCCGGCATGTTCCAGACCCAGTGTTTGAGTAACGGGAACGCGCCCCATGGCGAACATGACCTGATCCGTTTCAATAACATCGCCACCTGAAAAAGTCGCGCGCTTTTTGTCCCCTTCCGCGGCTTCCAATTTAGTTATCACCTGCTCGGTGACAATTTTTACTCCACGGTTTTCATATTCTTCGTGCAGCAGTTTGCGAATATCATTGTCAAACCCGCGAAGTATCTCCTCTCCCCGGTAGACAAGCGTTGTATCAACTCCCAGCCCGTTAAAAATTCCGGCAAATTCAACGGCAATATAGCCCGCACCAACAATTATTATACTTTCGGGTAGTGTATCCAAATCAAAAGCTGCGTCTGAGACGATACCCAACTCATGCCCTTCTAATGTGCTGTCGACATTGGGTGCCCCGCCCACAGCAATTACAATTTTTTCAGCCGTGACCTTTTTGTTTTCGGCTGTTAGAAAAATCTCATTTTTGCCGGTTAATTCCGCCCGACTGTCGAAAGTATCGACCCCGTTGCCCGCCAGCCCGTTTTTATAGATGTCCTCAAGGCGGCTGATTTCGGCTTCTTTGTTGGATACAAGTTTGGACCAGTCAAAACTGGTTTCACCCACATTCCAGCCAAACCCGGCAGCATCTTCAAACTGCTCATGGAAAGTGGAAGCGTAGACGTAAAGTTTCTTGGGAATACAGCCTCGGATAACACATGTTCCGCCATAGCGGCTTTCTTCGGCCAACCCCACCCGTTTGCCCGACATGGCCGTGCGGTTGGCGGAGCGAACCCCTCCGGATCCTCCACCTATTACAAACAAATCATAGTCGTAGCTCATTAGCGTTCCCAGCGGCATTTCCAGCGAAAAATAAAGATATCAGTTCTTAGCTTCAGACAGCCTTTTATCCACATTTTGTGCCATATCACGGGTAATTCCGTTCGCCCATATACGGGCTATTCTCCCCAAGTCCTTCGCCAATGGAGCTGTGTTAGCCAGATATTTTTTCCCCGCATCCGAGCCAAAAAATTCCGCCAGTTCACCCAATTCAGCTTCGCTAAACCGGCTCGCGAACAACCGGGCGGCCTCTCCTTCCAACACCCCACGGCGGGGCGCGAGCGCGAGTGCTTCTTCATCAACGATTGTTGAAATAATATCCGCCTGGTTGGGATCTTTGGCGGTCAACTCGTTTTTTAGCCGGGTCGACGTATTATACAAGATTGCATCAAATGACAAAGTGGCAAGGGTTGCTGCAACTGCTTTTCGTCCTGCAGCCAGGTGTGATTCGCTAATCTCCTGCGCCGATGTACCATTCATGAGAACAGTTGAAATTGTCAGGCCGACGATAAAAGCCAATTTTGGTGCTTTGAAATACATTGTATGGAAGGCTCCGGTTTTTACTCACGTGTATTCCGGCAACATGCCGAGAATTTGTTGTATGGCTCGGTGATCTAATGTTCAAGTGAGGGGTTCGACAATTGTTATCCCACTTTCTCCCGCCACAATGGCGCGTGTGACAGGCCATGTTCCACAACACCTGGAATGGTGATTAAACTCATGGCGAGCGCTATTGGATCAGCAATGCGGCCAAAAGATGCGTCAAGAATTAAATGCCCGCCATCGGTAACAAAAGGCTGGTCATTATCGCTCAGGCGCAAAACAATATCGCCACTCATTTGGTGTTGAACACAAATTTTATGAACCAATTGCCGGGTTGCCGCCAATCCAAACTTGTTCACCTCAATGGGCAATGGGAATTCGCCAAGCGCTTCAACCATCTTGCTGTCATCGGCAATGACAATCATTTGTTGCGACGCGGCGGCGACAATTTTTTCGCGCAACAACGCCCCGCCCCCGCCTTTGATCAGATTAAGGGCCGGGTCAATTTCATCCGCGCCATCAATTGTGAGATCGAGCTCAGGTGTTTCGTCAAGTGTTGTCAGGGGAACGCCCAATTCATTGCAAAGTTGAGCTGTTCGTTCTGATGTTGGTACGCCAATAATTTTCAAGCCGCCACTAACGGCTTCCGCCAGCACCCGCACGAAGGCTTCAGCGGTTGAACCGGTGCCAATGCCAAGTTTCATACCGTCCTGGACGTAATCCATAACGG
>QILU01000180.1 GCA_003233475.1 Ahrensia sp. | reverse complement strand
TTTTGACAGGCGGCCACGGTGACATCCACCCCCCATGCATCCATCTCATAATAATCACATCCAAGGCTGGCGATACAATCCACCATGAACAGGGCATCGTGTTCGGCGTTGTTGATGGCTTGGCGCAATTTTGGAATGTCATTAATTACAGAGGAAGCCGTATCGGCGTGCACGGTCAGGACAGCTTTTATTTCGCCCGTGGTGTCTTTGCGTAAAACCTCTTCCAGTTTATCGGGGTTGGCGTCGCCCTGCATTCCAAACTCCAGAATCTGCACGTCGATGCCGTGGCTCTGGGCCAATTCCGCCCAGCCTTGAGCAAATCTTCCGGTTGAAATGACCAGTGCCTTGTCCCCGGCATTCAAGGTGTTTTTAATAACCGCTTCCCACGCACCATGGCCGTTGGCAATATAAATTGCTGCATCACATTTTGTGCGAGCAACCGTTTTCAGATCGGGAAAAAGAGTAGCGGTCAAGTCAATCAATTCCCCTTCATAAATGTTCGGTGATGCACGGTGCATGGCGCGCAAAACCCGTTCTGGCATAACAGAAGGGCCGGGAATTGCCATTAGTGAAGGGCCATATTTCAGGGACATGGAAAACGCCTTTATATCGATGTTGTAAAATTGGATCGCTCAATATGCGAAACCTGATTGAATCGGATTATGATGATTTCTGCGGAAATTGAAACACCTGTTGCACAGTCAATTTTGATGTTTGATTAAGCTATTTCTTCGGACCGATCGTCGGCTTCACCAAAGCGTTTCATCAGCGGCGAGTTAACCACGGCGAAATAAGATTAACTCAAAGTCACTTCATAGGGAGACTTGAATTTGTGTTCCTCAAGATTGTCGCCCTCCCCAAGCCGATCCATCACCAGAAAATCGCTTTGTTCATAAAGTGGAGTTAACACCCCGTGCCAAACGCCGCGATGAAAATTAATTCCCTGATTGGGGGAAGCAAGAAAGGCCGAAGGGCGAACCGGGATGCCATTTTTATCGTCACAAACAATTACCAGCCATTGTTGCGAACCCAAGGGGTAAAACGCCTGGCTGCCTAAGGGATGGCGTTCCACCGAAGGCAGCTTCAATGGGAGGTCAAAGGGAAAAGCTGAGAATATACTGATCCCCACCTGCCCGCCATTACCTTCAATTTCTGCACGGCACAACGCATGGTGGCGGGTGCAGTTGCGGTTGTTAATTTGAAAATTTTCAGACCCGGGTTTCTCAATCACATCGCCATAGGCTCGAAAACCGTCTTTTGTCAGGGGTCTGGCAATTACTCGATTGGCCATAATTACAATATCTCTTTCACGGTTTCCGCCGGGCGGCAAAGGCGTACGCCCTTGTTGGTTTCCACCACCGGGCGATCCATCAAAATCGGGTGTTCAAGCATCGCGTCAATCAGTTGAGAATCGCTCAGGCTTTTGTCCCCCAATCCCAATTCCTCAAAAGGTGTGCCCCGTTGGCGCAGCAATTCGCGCAAAGTGATCGGCATTTTTGCAACGAGGCTTTCCAGTTTCTCACGGGTTAACGGGGTTTTGAGGTATTCAATTATTGTTGGCTCAATACCCGCGTCACGCAGCAATGCCAACGTGGTGCGCGAAGTACCGCATTTTGGGTTGTGATAGATTGTTACCGACATGGTGGTTTCCTTGAGTTTATCGGGCAGTTAACTCGTTTAAGAAGTACGCTAAAGATCAACCTCCAAAACGCCATCGGGATTTTTTGCCCGCGACTGGCACAGAATAACAGAATTTTCACGTTGTTTGTTGGACAGGACAAAATCCCGGTGCTCGACTTCGCCGGAAACAAGGCCGCATTTGCAAACTCCGCAAATACCATCGGAACATTTTATGTCCACGTGAATTCCATTTTCTGCCAAAACATCGGTGGCGGACTTTTTGGCGGGAATTAGGAATTCGGTGCCGGATTTTTTAAGCTTCAAGGTGAAATCATGGTTCTCGTATTCCGGCAGCTCGGGCACCGAGAAGTATTCCAAGTGGCGGTTTTCTTCGGTCACCCCGCAGGCCTTCGCCGCATCTATCACCGCGCCCATATAATCGTCCGGGCCGCAGGTATAAACATGGACACCCTTGGCTCTCCCCTTTCCCACAGGCGGAAAAACCTTCTCCAGTTTTGCACGGTTCCCCTCATCTGAAACATGGATAACAACCTTTTTCGCCCAGGGTACTTTTGCAAGCTCTTTCAAATATCCGGCGGATGATCGAGAGTGAATGGAATAGTGTACTTCAAAGTCATGGTCGGCCGCGTGGGCCTCGTGCGCCATGGCTATCATTGGTGTGATACCGATACCGCCTCCCATTAGGAAAGATTTTTGAGCGGTAAGATCGAGGGGGAAATGATTAATTGGCTTCGAGATGAAAATCTTGCGCCCCTTTGAAAATATCCGGTGCATCAATTGCGAACCGCCCCGGCCTTCCTCTTCGCGTAAAACACCAATTTGGTATTTACTCCGATCTGCCGGGTCGCCGGACATGGAATATTGGCGCAAAAATTCCGGCGCTATCACAATATCAAGATGGGCGCCGGCGCTCCATTTGGGCAAGGGCTTTCCGTCGAGGCTTGAAAATTCATATTTGGTTACATCTCGGCTCATTTTTTCAGCCTTGGTTATCTCCACCCGGATCACCGGGGCGTCTCCGTCAATCTTGTATTCATGCACCACATCGCCAATTTTTCCTTGGGCAATTTTGGCCTTGTACTGCTTCGCCGTAACCATGGCCTGATAAGCTTCAATGCCTTTTTCGCGGTCCATGGGAAACGGGAAAGGCCAGGGGTGGGGCGCTAAATTTGCCGGGTATACGGCGAGCGTTTGGTCTTCGAATTTCAAATTCAAACTCTTATCAAGATCGCGCTGGTTTACCGGATTTTTTGTCGGGCGAAAGCCGCCATCTTCTTCGACTTCCAAATCCCACCACCATGTTTTAACCGGGTTGAGGCCACCTTTTCCCAGGGCATCATCAAGCTTCGCCAACAATGGTGCGGCGCTAGGAATATTCATGGCTGCCCAACGAAACGGTTTTTCCGCGAAAAGACCTTCCAAATTCCACGGGCAGGTTTTCATGCAACGGCCGCACATGGCACCGCCCTTATTGGTGATGCGGTAGGTGGTACATTTCTGACTGTCTGATTTCCATATTTCGTAGCCATTGAACATTTTCTTTGGCCCGGCGGTAATGGCACCGGCGGGACATTCGCGGGCGCATTTGTTGCAGCTTTCGCAAAATTTTTGCAGGCCAAAATCAATCGGCTTATCGTGGGCCAAGGGCAAATCGGTGGTAATAACGCCCGACTTTAATCGCGGTCCCAGATAGGGGTTGAGAATTACTTCGCCAATGCGAGAGACTTCCCCCAGGCCGGATAAAAGCAGTAGCGGCGGTTGCAACACATCCCCATCCATCACCGTGTGGGCTTTGGCGTCATAACCAAGATTGCGGATTTGTTTGGCCATCACCCCGCCCAGCAAAGAAAAGCGCAGATAGGCGCGCATGGATTGGGCGACGGCAATCCAATCATCCCCGGAGGAACCATCGGTGGTCTCATAGCCTTGATCTATTATAATCGAAATTGCCTGATCATGGGGCGGTTTGATTTCTTCACCAATGGCGTTGTGGGAATACCAGGTCCACTCGGGGCAGCGGGATATGCCCACCGCATCTGCGCCCAAAAAATACATTGTGGCTTTGATCAAATCAGCATGGCTTTGCGGATCAGGCGGGCAGGCTTCCGGCTCCGGCTTGCCGCTTTGAATGAGTACAAACGCGCCAAGAGCGCGGCGTTGAGCCATGGAGGGGGCGGCTTTACGCACATAATATCCGCCCGTTGCAGCGTCCTGATTGGCTTTGCCCATATCGCCAAATTGTGCGCGGGCGAACATATCTGTGCGCTTAGGAACACGCGCCACGCGGGGTTCATCAATATAGGTTGTGGGGACATCAACGCGCTTGAGTTTTTCAAACGGATGGGCACCATCGACAAACCGACGCCGGGCAAAAAGCCCTCGGGCTTTGGACTTTGGCTGATCCGCCAGGGGTGCTGGCAAATTCAAATTCGGTGGTCACCACGGAAACACCAAACCGCTCTCCGAGATAAGGGGTTACCAGAATGCCGTTTTCAACCGTTGCCAAACCAGCCGCGACAGCCATTTGGTTCAAATCAATTTCAGAAGTTGTGCCCGAATGGGCGCGGGCATCATATCCCAAAACGCGGATGTAATTTGCGATCACCACCGCCGTCTCAGAGGAACGCAAACAGGCCCGCTGGGGTTGGGCATTCATAATCCATTCCGTTCCCGGTTCATCGGTTTTTGGATCACGGGGGTATTCATAAATGAACACCAGTGCGTGGGTGTGGCCTTCAATTGAAGAGGGGGGGGCATTCATGGACTCTTTTAAATCCGCCATGATCAGATCAATCCCAGCGGCCAGAGTTGTGGTTTGTTTGTTGCGCAAGTCCTCGGCCAGCCGGTCTATGTCCGGGTTGCGTATCGGGTTTTTCAGGTGGGCTGATTTTGGAACCAGACATGTTCCCACAAGAGACGCATCGCTGAAATAGCCAAATGCTTTCAGGTGATCAGCGCGTATTTGATGATCTTCTGGACATTCGGCCTTGGCCTTATTAACGAGCCCATCACGGATCGCGTCCATCATTGCCTGATACTCCGCCATGGCATTGATGATGCTTTGGGGGGTATTTTTGCGAACAAAACTGATGGGCTGCATGGGGGGAATGCTTGAAAAATCAACCCCGTCCACACGGATTAATCGCTCCGATGGATAGGAACCCAGATGGAGAGGCCGGTTTTTGTTCGAGAAAAAACGCTTGCTCATAGCTTTGGGTTTTCCAAACTCATTTTCTCAGGTTCCGCATGTGGTGTATAAAATTGCGTCATTGGGGTTTGGTGGTTCCATTAGGTGCGCCCGTTCCGGCTGTTCTTCAAACGGGGTTTCCAGCGCTCGCAACAATTCCTCCATGGGGGTGAAATCGTCATTCAGTGCAGCATCTATAAGCTGTTGAATGCGGTGGTTTCTAGGAATAAAGGCCGGATTAACGGCGCGCATTTGTTTGGCTCGTTGTTGTTTGGTGATCTTCTCCTTCGCCAAACGCGCCCGCCATTTTTTTATCCAGGGTTCGATGATAGAGGGGTCGTGGAACTGGCCTTTGAGAGCGTCTTCGCTTTTTGAGAGGTTGCGAAAGGTCAAAATGAAATCAGATTTTTGTTGTTTCATTATCTGGAATAACTCTTTTCCCAAATCCGTATCCCCTTCGCGAATTTCTCCCAATCCAAGTTTTTGGTTCAAACCGTTTTGATAAGCCAGCAAATAGGTTTCAGGAATGGTGTTGATGACATTTTGGGCGTTTTTCACGGCGTCATCTTCGCCTGTTCCCAACAGGGGCAACAGTGACTGGGCAAACTGAACCAGATTCCAATGGACAATTCTGGGTTGGTTTGAGTAGGCATAACGGCCCATTTCATCAATGGAGCTGAAAACCCGATCGGGGTGAAAATCATCCATAAATGCGCAGGGGCCATAGTCGATTGTTTCCCCGGAAATTGAAACATTATCCGTGTTCATCACCCCATGGATGAATCCGAAATTCATCCATTTGGCGACGAGGGAGGTTTGTGCGCGCATAACTGCATTGAGCAGTCCAAGGTAGGGGTTTTCACTCTCCTTAATATCGGGATAAAGACGGTCAATTACATAATCCGCCAGCAATTTTACAGCCTCATCATCCCGGCGCGCGGCAAAATACTGGAAGGTTCCGACCCGCACATGGCAGCGCGCAACGCGGGTGAGAATGGCACCGGGAAATATAGACTCGCGAAATATGCTTT
>QILU01000110.1 GCA_003233475.1 Ahrensia sp. | reverse complement strand
AATTGACCCACTTGGAATCGCAACCAAATAAGCCAGCCAGCGGTTGGTGTCTGAGCTTCTTGTATTGCTGAGAGCAACGATGTCTTGAAGAGAAGTAGTTTGTGTATTGGCAACAAGGGTTATTGCGGCCAGCACCCCCGCCAGACACGTTTTCATCACTGTACGAAAACCTGTGCGGGGCCCCACCTTAGAAATACGCATACTAAACTCCAACTACTGTTCACCCACCCGAATCAAACCAGCAGGGGCAGGCAAAAACCTTGGAGAGAAAATGAACTGTTAACCTTGATTTTGCGTTAACCGACGCGATCGCATCTGCGAAAATTTTTTCTTGTTCGAAAACTGAACAAAGTGCAGGCAAACGGGAGGCTAAATCTGGGTAATATTGAAGTAATTATTTGGAGGTATTGCGTTTGCGGTTTCCGTATGGGTTGTCACCTTTTCGCAAGTGCAAACGAAGGGGCACGCCGGGAAGTTCGAATGTGGCGCGCAGATCGTTCAACAAATAGCGTTCATATGAAGCGGGCAGTCCTTCGGGGCGGGTGCACTGGGCCACAAATGTGGGGGGGCGGGTTTTTGCCTGGGTAATGTATTTGAACCGGATGCGCCGCCCGGCAACCGAAGGCGCGGGGTGGTGCGCCTGCACCTGAGCCAGCCAGTCGTTCAACACGGGGGTGGGAACGCGTTTGTTCCACACAATATCGGTGGCAAGGATTGCTTCCATTAAGCGCTCCAGCCCCTTACCCGTTTGCCCTGAAAGGGTTACCGTTTGTACGCCTCTTATCTGGGGCAAAAGGCGTTGCGTCTTTTCGTGCAAATCTTTCAAAACCGTCTGTTTGTCTTTAACCAGATCCCACTTGTTAAAAGCAATTACGGGTGCCCTGCCCTCTCTGGCGATCAGATCGACAATCTGTAAATCCTGCTTTTCAAACGGGATTGTGGCGTCAAACACGATCACCACAATTTCAGCGTATTGGATTGCGCGCAGGGCATCCTGCACCGAAAGTCTTTCCAGTTTTTCCTGCACCCGCGCCTTGCGCCGCATTCCGGCGGTATCAAACAGTTTGATATTGCGACCCTGCCATTCCCAGTCCACCGAAATGCTGTCGCGGGTAATGCCTGCTTCCGGGCCAGTGAGCAGCCGGTCTTCCCCAACCATCTGATTGATCAGGGTGGACTTTCCGGCATTCGGGCGGCCCACAATGCAAATTTTCAACGGGCGTTTGGCGTCATAAACATATTCCGGCTCGTCTTCTTGGGCTTCAAAACTTTCAAGATCAAAATCATTCTCATCGTCACTATCCTGCGGAGGCACAAGTTCTACCTTGTCGAAGGCCATGTCTTCCCCCACCGCTTCCACAATTGCATCGCGCAAATCCACCATGCCATCGCCGTGTTCGGCAGAAAGCGGCACCGGTTCGCCAAACCCCATGGTAAATGCCTCAAAGAAACCCTCATCCCCCTGGCGACCTTCAACCTTGTTGGCGACAAGCACAATTGGTTTGCCCGCCCGGCGCAGCATGGTGGCAAAACTTTTGTCCAGCGGGGTTATACCGATACGGGCGTCGATCAAAAAGAGCGTTACATCGGCGTCAAGAATTGCCTGCTCGGTTTGGCCGCGCATGCGCCCTTCCAAAGTCGCGCTGTCGGCCTCTTCCAGACCGGCCGTATCAATAACATCGAATTTAATATCACCAATGCGGCCATTGGCCATGCGGCGGTCACGGGTGACGCCCGGCTGGTCATCTACCAGCGCCAGCCGCTTACCTACAATGCGGTTAAACAGGGTGGATTTGCCCACATTGGGGCGTCCGGTAATGGCAACGGTGAAAGTCATCAAACCACCCTTCCCGGCTGGTAATTGTTCGATTTGTATAATGGGTCAGGCTGATTGTTTAATTCTTCAAAACTTATGGTTTTTTTAGTATTGGCCCGCCATTGGAGGCAATGAGCGCCAGCATAATTCGTACACGCTGCTGCATGGCGGAGGGAGCCTGAATATCGTTGCTGATTGATTCAAACTGCGAAAATGCCTTTTTCAATTCCCCCGCCTTATAGTAGGCAAGACCAAGCGCCTCTCGCGCCGATGCACGGTAAGGCGCGCCGGGGCCTGTTAGGGGGCTGACCCGAGATTCAACTTCGGCAACCGTGCCTGAATCAACCAAAAGCAGTCCGGCACGAAGACGGGCCATGGCCCTGAAATTCTCATCGGCAGAAACGTCTGCGATTACTTCATCGTAATTTTTTAACGCGGCCTCTGCGTTGCCTTTGGCGGCGTGCTCAGCGGCGGCTCGCAAACGGGCCATTGTTTTGTAAGCCGGGCTTCCGGTATCTTCCAAAGCCTGAAGCGCGCTCAGCGCCTCATCCGCCTTGCCGTTTTCCGCCAGTTTTACAGCCGCCATAAAGGAATCTCCCATGGCGGCGGATTTGCTGGCAGAGGAATATTCCCAATACCGATTGGCGGCAGTGCCAAGAACAACCGCCAACGCTGCAACAATGACAATCTTGCCATAGGACTTCCAAAACGCCTGAAACCGGTCGGATCGCAGTTCTTCGTCTACTTCGCGGATAAATGAATCGTCGGACATGGCGGGTTTTATTTTCCATCAAGTTTTGGGATGCGGAACATGCACCGTTCTTCGCGGGTTTCTACATTATAATACGACAGAAGTAAGGGTGAAAAGCGAATACTTCCCCTCAGGGCCTGAAGCGCGAAAGCACTGGCCAGGCTGATATTTTGGGTTAAACTTGACCAATTGACCGATAAGGGAGTTCGCAACATGGTTGATCTGAAAATCGCGAAAACTCGATTGGCTAAAATACGCGCTGAGCTGGAGGAGGCTTCTTCTCTTTCGGCCGTAGCCCGCGAACCGGTGGCGCTGGATCAGCAATCGGTCGGGCGGCTGTCACGCATGGATGCGATGCAGCAACAGGCCATGAGCCAGGCAACACAAGCCACACGAAAACACAATCTGTTGCGGGTGGATAAAGCCGAGCGGCGGGTTCGAGACGGGGATTATGGATATTGCGAAGAATGCGGGGAGGAAATTCCTGATGGCCGTTTGAAAATAGACCCAATGGCCGAAAGGTGTGTTGGGTGTGCTATTCCCACTCGATAGTGCCTGGGGGTTTGCTGGTAATATCGTAGACAACCCGGTTGATGCCTTCGACTTCATTGATTATGCGGGTAGCCGCGCGGCCCAGAAATTCCATGTCGAAGTGAAAGAAATCGGCGGTCATGCCATCGACTGAAGTCACGGCGCGCAGGGCGCAGACAAATTCGTAGGTGCGGCCATCGCCCATCACGCCAACCGTTTGCACAGGCAAAAGCACGGCGAAGGCCTGCCAGATGGTGTCGTATAGGTCGGCCTTGCGAATTTCATCGAGGTAGATGGCATCGGCCTTGCGTAATATCTCCAGCTTATCGCGGGAAATACCGCCGGGGCATCTGATGGCGAGACCGGGGCCTGGAAAAGGGTGACGGCCAATGAAGCTATCGGGCAGGCCTAATTCTTTGCCGAGCAGGCGCACTTCGTCTTTGAACAATTCGCGCAGGGGTTCGACCAATTGCATGTTCATGCGTTCAGGCAGGCCGCCCACATTGTGGTGAGATTTAATCGTCACCGATGGGCCACCGGTAAAACTCACGCTTTCGATCACGTCTGGATAGAGGGTGCCCTGGGCAAGAAAATCCGCGCCACCCAATTTTTTAGCCTCAGCTTCAAACACATCAATAAACAATCGGCCAATTGTTTTGCGTTTGGTTTCGGGATCACTTTCCCCTTCCAGCGCATCGATGAACATATCGGCGGCGTCTACATGTACCAGTTTAATATCGTAATGTTTGTTGAACATGGCGACCACTTCAGCGGCCTCGTTCATGCGCATCAGCCCATGGTCAACCAGTATGCAGGTGAGCTGATCGCCAATGGCTTCATGGATAAGCAATGCAGCAACGGAGGAATCCACCCCGCCAGACAGGCCGCAAATCACCTGGCTATCCCCCACCTGTTGGCGGATGGCCTCGATGGCCTGATCCTTATAGGCCGCCATTGTCCAATCGCCCTTAAGGCCGGCAATCTTATGAACGAAGTTAGAGAGCAGCTTTGCGCCATCGGGGGTGTGCACCACTTCGGGGTGGAACATGGTGGTGTAATATTTTTTGTCTTCATTGACG
>QILU01000040.1 GCA_003233475.1 Ahrensia sp. | reverse complement strand
AGCGGCTGATTTGCCACCACGCCAACGGTCTGGCCTTCAAGTCGAATAAACCCGGTGAGAATATTTTTTGCGTAATCCGCCTGAATTTCGAAAAAATCACCTTCGTCCGCGAGTTTGTAAATTAGTTCGTGCATATCGTAAGGCTGGTTGGGGTTGTCGGGAATGAGGGTATCGAGACTCGGTTCCTCCCGGTTCGGAGAGTCAAAAAACGGGCGTACCGGTGGTTTTTCCCGATTGTTCAAGGGGAAAAAATCATACAGGCGGCGAATTTGATGCAGGGTCTCCACATCATTGTCGAACGCGCCATCTGCTACAGAAGATATTGAAGTGTGGGTTTTCGCTCCGCCTAATTCTTCGGCAGTGACGATTTCGTTGGTGACGGTTTTCACCACATCCGGGCCGGTTACAAACATATAGGATGTATCACGCACCATGAAAATAAAATCGGTCATGGCGGGAGAATAAACCGCTCCCCCGGCGCAAGGCCCCATGATGACGGAAATTTGCGGCACAACGCCGGAGGCTAGAACGTTTTTCTGAAACACATCGGCATAGCCCCCAAGGGACGCGACCCCTTCTTGTATGCGGGCACCACCGGAATCGTTAAGCCCGATTATCGGTGCGCCGTTTTTCATGGCCATGTCGAGAATCTTACATATTTTTGCGGCGTGGGTTTCAGATAAAGATCCACCCAACACCGTGAAATCCTGCGCATACACATAGACCAACCGTCCGTTGATTGTGCCCCAGCCGGCGACAACCCCATCACCGGGTATTTTGTTTTTTTCCATGCCGAAATCGTTGCACCGGTGGGTGACAAACATATCATATTCTTCAAAGCTGTCTTCATCGAGCAGGACTTCGAGCCGCTCTCTAGCGGTTAATTTGCCCTTGGCGTGTTGGGTGGCAATGCGTTTTTCACCACCCCCAAGACGGGCCTCCTCGCGGCGGGCTTCCAGTTTCTCGATGATGTTCTGCATGGATTACTCCCCATTAATATTGGAGGAGTTTAGAGAGGGGGAGCGGGCGGCGCAATTGGTGTTTGGTATTTTAACGGTTTTCGATACGTGCGTACATTTTACGAATGAGGTTGCCAGCGGTTTTCTCAAACAGGCAAGGGATAAAGGCATGAACCAGAGCGGCACCTGCAGCAGCGGTCAGGGTGAAGGCAAAGCGGGAGGCGAAGGCCATGTGCTCGAAATAGCTTTCTTCAACGGAAGAGGGGTGGTCGGTGAAGATTCTTGAAACGAAGGCGCGCATGGAGATCTCTCAATAGTGTGTTGAACGTTGAGTAAAAAATAGCCACTACTGAGCCAGAATTATTCCCAAATTTTGCTTTCTTTTTATAAATTTTGGGATAATCTCTCGATATTATGAAAAAATTTGATGATTATGACCGATCTATCCTGCGACATTTGCAGATTGATTCTTCTTTAAGTGTTGAGGCACTGGCTGAGCGGGTTGCTCTTTCTCGCAATGCCTGTTGGCGACGGATTAAAATTCTTGAAGAAGAAGGGGTGATTAAGGGACGGGTTGTTTTGGTTGATGCGGAAAGTGTTGGCCTTGATCTGACGGTGTTTGTGTTGGTCAAAACCAATGAACATGATGGTGACTGGCTGGAAAAATTTCGTGCAGTGGTGAAGGCAACACCAGAGGTAACCGGGGCTTTTAGAATGAGTGGTGATCTGGATTATCTGCTGAGGGTGAGTGTGGGTGATGTGAAAGCCTATGATGCTTTCTACCAGCGCTTTACCCGCAACTTAAAAATGAGCGATATTTCTGCGAGCTTCGTGATGGAAGAAATTAAAGATACAACCGCGCTTCCGGTGTAAATATTCTATATTCTCGGTGTTTTCACGCAGGGCTATTCAATGCTATGAATGGCAACAAGGAGAATTTTTCCATGCTCAATAAATCTGATCAAGATCCACAAAACGGCGATCCCGTAAACACCCCGGAGCTCGCTCGTGCAAAATCGGTTCCCGTGACCTGGGAAGACCCGTTTTTGCTGGATGAGCAGCTCACAGAAGATGAGCGGCTTATTCGCGATTCAGCCCGCGCTTATGCGGATGAAAAACTTGCCACGCGGGTGTTGGAAGCCAATCGGAATGAGATTTTTGATCGGGAAATTATGAACGAGATGGGGGAGCTTGGATTGCTGGGAGCGACCATTCCGGAAGAATATGGCGGGGCGGGAGTGAACTATGTCTCCTACGGTCTTGTGGCGCGGGAGGTTGAGCGGGTGGATTCAGGCTATCGCTCCGCCATGTCGGTGCAATCTTCCCTGGTGATGCATCCGATTTTTGCCTATGGCAGCGAAGAGCAACGCAAGAAATATCTGCCCGATCTTTCCTCCGGTAAAACCATCGGTTGTTTTGGTTTAACCGAGCCGGATCATGGATCTGATGCAGGCGCCATGTTGTCGCGCGCTAAAAAAGTGGATGGGGGCTATTTGCTTTCAGGGGCAAAGAACTGGATTACCAACTCTCCTGTGGCCGATGTGATGGTGGTTTGGGCAAAGAGTGACGGGCACGATAACAAGATCAAAGGCTTTATTTTAGACCGCGGAATGAAGGGGCTTGAGACGCCAAAGATTGAAGGCAAGTTTTCCCTGCGCGCTTCTGTGACCGGGATGATTATGATGGATGAGGTTTTTGTTGCGGAAGAAAACCTTCTTCCTCACGCATCTGGCCTGGCCGGGCCATTTGGGTGTTTGAACAAAGCCCGCTACGGAATTTCATGGGGTGCAATGGGGGCGGCGGAGTTTTGCTGGCATGCGGCGCGTCAATACACGCTGGATCGAAAACAATTTGGCAAGCCACTTGCAGCCAATCAGCTTATTCAGAAAAAACTGGCGGATATGCAAACGGAAATAGCCCTTGGCTTGCAAGGCTCATTGCGGTTGGGGCGGATGATGGATGAGCATAACGCTCCGGCTGAATTAATAAGCCTGATGAAGCGTAACAATTGCGGTAAGGCATTGGACATCGCTCGCGTTGCGCGGGACATGCACGGGGGCAACGGGGTGTCAGATGAATATGGTGTTATTCGCCATATGATGAACCTGGAAGCGGTGAATACCTATGAAGGCACCCACGATATTCATGCGTTGATATTGGGCCGGGCACAGACGGGCATTCAGGCGTTTACTTAAGGCCAGTTAGCACCTGCTAAATTGCAAATCATTCGTGCGCTCAATGATGCTGAAGGCGGCGGAAGTTTGGCTGGCGATGCCGATCACACGCTCTTTGCCCTGAATTGAAACAATCAAGGGGGAACCAGACATTCCCGGCTCCAGCGGGCATTCGAAACGGGCGCGGGTGGTGCCGGGTTGAAGGGCGCAGGTTTTGGTTACCGGCAAATGGGGGCGCGAGCGCGGGTAGCCGGTAATTCGGGCATTGCGCACCCGTTTGATAGTGAAATTTGAAGCAACCGGAATTGGCTTTTGTTTCGAGGGTTTGTTGAGGCACAAGATCGCCAGATCGCGGTCTTTTATTCGGTGGATTGATTTTATTTTTCGTAATTCCACCCAGTCTCCCCGGGCATAACCAAAAACCAGGCGAAGGTATTTTCGCGGCCATTTTTCCACACAGTGGCGGGCGGTGAGGGCCTGGGTGGATGAAATCAAGACGGCGGTGCAGTGGCCTTTGTCTCGAAAGCCTGCGTAATTTAGCCGGGCAATTGCATTGTTGTTTGAAGTCGCAAGCACTGGGCTCGGCAGTAACAACAAAAAGGTGAGAAAGATTCTTTTGAAAAGCATTTTTTAGCCCACCCAAATGGCGCGAAAGTCGTTGACGTTTGTTAAGGTGGGGCCGATGATTATTAAATCTCCAAGAGTCTCAAAAAAGCTATAGGAATCGTGACCGTCCAGCATAGCCTTTGGATCAATGCCAAAAGCTTTGGCGCGCGATAATGTGGTCGGGGTGATTATTGCCCCGGCATTGTCCTCGCTGCCATCGATACCGTCGGTGTCGGCGGCAAGGGCGTAAATATTTAATGCCCCATTCAGGGCAATGGCAAGGGACAGCAAATATTCGCAATTGCGCCCCCCTTTGCCGTAGGGCTTGCCGGGGGCCACGCTCACCGTTGTTTCTCCGCCTGAAAGGATAAGCCCAGGATAAGCCCTTTGCGGTTGTTTTTGGCGTGATTAAGGGCAAGGGCTGCGTGTTCCTGCGCGATTAACCGAGACTCCCCTTCAATATCCATCCCGAGCGAAGTCACTATATACCCTTCGGAAATGCAATATTTTTTTACCCCGTTGAGCATATCGGCAGGGCGCGAAATGATTTGAAAATCGGTGCTGGAAAAAACCGCGTCTTCCGGTTTTGGAGTCTCATTTGAAAGGTCTTCCAAATGCGCGGCAATGCCGGGGGGAATTTTGATGTTGTAATAGTGCAAAAGACTTGTTGCTTCTGCCAGCGTTGAGGGGTCGGGAACCGTGGGTCCGGACGCAATTGTGCTGGGGGCATCGAAGGGCACGTCCGAAATGGCCAGTGTTTCAACGCGGGCAGGGTGGGCGGCTTTGGCTAGGCGCCCGCCTTTGATTGCGCTCAGGTGTTTTCGCACAATGTTCATTTGATCAATCGGCGCGCCGCTCATCAGCAAAGCTTTGTTGATCATCTTCTTATCTTCCAGCGGTATGTTAGGTGCCGGTAAAGCCAGAAGGGCCGAACCACCGCCGGATACAAGAAAAAGAAGCAGATCGTTCTCTCCCAGTTGACGGGTTTCGTTCAGCAATCGGATGGCG
>QILU01000143.1 GCA_003233475.1 Ahrensia sp. | reverse complement strand
TGTTGATGAATGGTTTGGCGCCATTCCGTTATTTCATTGTGAAAGTCAGAAATTCGGTTGTTTACGGGCATAATTTGCTTCCCTATGTGGATTCTCTTTCTCGAAAGATGCGACCGAACAGAAGAAAGCGCAAGTGAATCCTGCCTTTATTGGGCTTCCCGCACCTCTTTTAATGAACATTACAGAAAATTCATCGCTTTTTTCGTATTAATCGTAAAAAGACGATGAAATGCCTGAATTCCTCCCTATATAGGGTTTACGGAGAGTCGAAGATAAAATTCCACCCCCCGTGAGTAATCCAACCGCAAATTGTGGCGGTTGGCCTGTAAGAGAGGAAAATTCAAAATGGCTAATACATTCCCCACCATTTCCGCCAGCAGCAACGGCATGCAGCGCTATATGGAAGAAATTCGCAAATTCCCCATGTTGCAACCCCAGGAAGAATATATGCTCGGCAAGCGGTTTGCTGAACATGATGATACAGCTGCCGCCCACAAACTTGTAACCAGCCATCTGCGCCTGGTGGCAAAAATTGCCATGGGTTACCGCGGCTATGGCCTGCCCATCGGAGAAGTCATCTCAGAGGGCAATGTGGGCCTGATGCAGGCTGTTAAAAAGTTTGACCCAGAACGGGGCTTTCGCCTGGCCACCTATGCCATGTGGTGGATCAAGGCCTCTATTCAGGAATATGTTTTGCGCTCATGGAGCCTCGTGAAAATGGGCACCACTGCCAATCAAAAGCGTTTGTTCTTCAACCTGCGCAAATTAAAAGGCAAGTTGAACGCGCTGGAAGGTGGCGATCTCAAACAAGAAAATGTCGATAAAATCGCCAAGACCCTTGGTGTCTCCGAAGAAGAAGTCCGCTCCATGAACCAGCGCCTTTCCGGCGATGCCTCATTGAATGCCCCGATCAAAGCGGCAGAAGGCGAATCCGGCCAGTGGCAGGATTGGCTGGTGGACGACAGCGAAAGCCAGGAAACAACCCTGATCAAACAGGATGAACTGGAAGTGCGCCGCGACATGCTGGGCGAGGCCATGGAAGTGTTGAACGAGCGCGAGCAGCGCATCTTCACTGCCCGTCGTTTGTCAGAAGACCCGCTGACCCTGGAAAAACTTTCCGGTGAATTCGACATCAGCCGCGAACGGGTGCGCCAGATTGAAGTAAGGGCCTTTGAAAAAGTGCAAAAAGAAATGGTAAAAGCCGCCAAAATACTGGCCAAACCCGTGGCGCAAATCAGCGCTGCTGAATAAGCGAGTTAAACGAACAATGAAAAGGCCGGAGAATTTCTCCGGCCTTTTAAATATTGACAATGCTGTTTTGCTAAATGTGATGATTTATTTAGCGCCATGTTTGGATTTCCATTCAGAATACAATGCAACACCAAAATCAGTATTCGGCCTTTGATCTAAATGAGCTATAAACTCAATCGAATGCCCGTCAGGATCTTTGAAATAGACGGAAATAGCCGGCATCCAGCCAATCACAACTGGTTCGCAAATTGGCTCTCCATAAAATCCCAAGGGTTTTATACCGACTTGTTTCAATTTATCACAGGCTGCATGCACTCCAGATTCTGGCATTCGAAATGCAAAATGCGAAATCATTCGCAACGGCCCGGCACCCGCGTGCCAAAGACCAAGCATACTTGATGAAGCCCCGCCTACCCAAAAAAACGCAATCCCACGTTCGGGAATTTCTATAGCAAGTTCAAGTCCAATCTTTTCACGATAAAATGCTATAGATCGTTCAAGATTTGCGACAGGCAAATGAGTCTCATAGAGGCCTTCGATATCGTCATTCAGTGTCTTGTTGTTCATCCCATTGTTCCTAGTGATCTGATATCTCCTCTAATTTACCACCTCAAGTTAACATGAGGTCAAGAGAAAATTTGACCATTAAAATGGCTATATCAGGTCGAAATCGGGGAGATCCTTAAGAACTTCTCCAGCCCTTTCATTATTCTAATTCAATCGCATAGCTCTCCAGCGGCACGATATTTTTGATCAATCCGCTGTCCAGCATAAATTTCGCAAACCGCTTATAACGAGTGCTGTCCAGGGCCGCGGGCCGTTTGGCAAAACGCGGCAGGGTATCCCGCCAGGCACGGCGATTCAATTCATTATCCAAATCCGGGTAAGCCTTTAGAAACTGCGCCAGCGCTTCATCCGGATGATTGGTCAAATACAAAGTGGCTTTCTCAATCGCATCAATGAATGGACGCAAATGCTTGTCATTAATGCGATCGTTTTTGACGATAAAAATCAACTCATCATAAACCGGCACCCCGTGTTCCTCCGGATAAAAAGCCCGGCCGGGGTTTTTTTCAATGTCCAGCTGGTTCAACTCGAAATTCCGAAATGCACCAATGACCCCGTCAACCGCACCGGTTATCAACGAAGGCGAAAGAGAAAAGTTGATGTTTATCAGCTCCACGTCTTTCAACGTTAACCCAGCCTGTTTCAACATCGCACCCAGAAGGGCATCCTCAAATCCACCAACGGAAAATCCAATCTTCTTGCCCTTCAAATCAGCGATTGTTTTAATCGGGCCATCTCTCAACACGACCAACGAATTTAACGGCGTTTCAACAATGGTACCGATGCGGGTGAGCGGGAGACCCTCCGCCACCTGAACATGCAGCTGGGGCTGGTAGGAAATGGCAATATCTCCCTGCCCGGCAGCAATAAGCCGTGGCGGTGCGCTTGGGTCAGACGGCGCAATCAACTCCACCTCAAGCCCATTGGCTTTGAAATAGCCCTGGCTTTCAGCAATCACCAAAGGGGCATGATCCGGGTTCACAAACCAATCAAGAAAAACGGTCAGTTTTTCAGCACCCGTGGCCGATGATATATTCAATATCATTGCGATAAAAAACGTTGAAGCCAATTTGAAAAGTCGCATTAAAATCTCCTGATTTAGATAAATTGATTGTTTGTTCTTGGTGCCCAGTGCACCAGCCTGTCCAAAACCTCGTCAACGATGTACCGCAAGACAACAACCATGATGATGAGGATAAACAGCGCGGCAAATACCGTATCGGTTTGCATTCGCGCATTGGCCTGATTGATCACATATCCAAGCCCGCCAGATGCCCCTACCCATTCCCCGATAATTGCTCCAATTGGTGCAACCGTAGCCGCCACCCGCAAGCCGGAAGCCAGCGAGGGCATGGCGGCAGGCAAACGAATATGGAATAAAATCTGCAATGGGCTCGCCCGGTAAACCCGCGCCAGATCGATAAGATTTTCCTCCGCCCGCGCCAACCCGTCGTTCAACGCGGAAGCCACCGGAAAATATATAATCAAGGTGGCCATGGCGATTTTTGAGCCAAGCCCCAGCCCGAACCACAACACCAAGAGCGGTGCAATGGCAAACACCGGTAGAGCCTGCGAAGCAACCACAACCGGCATGACGTAGCGGCGGGCAAATTCAAACGAATTCATCAACAAAGCCGTTGCAACGCCGAGCAATGTTCCCAGCAACAACCCCACTAAAATTTCAAACAGGGTAATGCCGGCATTGTACATCAAACCGTTAAACTGCTCCGATAACGTAATGAATACCTGCCCCGGCCCGGGCAAAATAAACGGCGCCGGTTGAAACAACCAAACGCCAGCCCACCACAGGCCCAACAACACAAGTGTGGTCAAAATTCCGCGCAGAAATACCGCCCCCCTTGAAGGAGATCGCCCTTCGAAATTTTTCCCGAACTGATCCACACATCACCTGTTAAGTGATCGGAAAACTGTTCCAGATTAAGCGAAGGGTATTTTCCGGCTCAACTATGAGAAGGAAAATTACAAAAGAATATCGTGCTTCCTGTCCCTTCGCCGGCATGATCCGGATCAGGTTCCCGACCGTTAAAAACGATCAAGGGTTCAGCATAAACCATCTCAGCCACATAATCGTGACACCCCTTGGAACTGGTGCCAGTGTGACAATTCCAGGGCGATAAATCAAGCGCTTTGGCAGGTGTTAATTTGTTCCGCTAGAGCGTTTCAGGTTTTAACTGAAACACTCAGGCTGCGAAGAGCAGCCCGCCGCTTATGCGGCGCACCCGCGCAGGCTGGGGCCTGGAGCGATTCCGTCAAAGACGGAAACGCTCTAATGAAGCTAATTCAGTTTTTCCCAGGCGGCAAAAACTTCCTTAAATACATTTTCACCCGGCACACCTTTTTCTATTGTGATCAGCGCCGAGCGGCCGGTGCGGTATTGCACGGGAATATCAATCCAGTTGCGGGTCTGCATTAAATCAACGTTTTTCTGCACATCTTTTTCCAGGTTTGTTAAAGCAACGAGGAAAATTCCTTCCTGAATTTTTGCCGGAACCGCCACCAGTCCTTCACCGCGTCCCTGCTCGTTCTCCTTGAAGACAAACCGGTTGATCTGGTTGATCCCACCACCAGAAAAGTCGTCCGGAACCGCAAAAACCAATTCGATCAAATGGCTGGCAGGAAAGGCACGGTCAGCATTCCGCTTGATGGTCATTATCATTATCAGTTTGCGGTTGGGAATTTCCACCCGCGCATGAATGGCGGGCTCTTTCGGCAGGCCTGCTGAAGGTTCTTCCTGCACCACGCTCCATAAGACCCGTCCCACATCAATAGAGTTTTCGCTGACTGTTCCACCTTGCTCGTAAAGGATCGCGGATTGTGCAATAGGAAGTGTTGCCGTTACCGATTTGGCCGGAAGCGGGTCAACCGCTGGTGCCGATTCCGTGGCGGGAAGGCTTGTTGCCGGTTCAACCTCCACCCCTTCCGCTGTCAGCCGTTTTTCCGATTTTGGAGCAATCTCCGCGGCAGGTTCCTTCACTTCTGGTTCCTGCGTTTCCGGTTCTTCAGGGTCGGGTTTGATAACAATTGTTTTAACCGGTTTGGGGCGGGTGGGGTTGTCAAATAAATCTGCCAATCCGAACCTTTCAATCAGCGCATCCCGCGATGTCCACCCATAGGCCGCCGCTGCCCCAAGCCCGGCCAGAATAAACAGAACTACAATCCATTTTCCAAAACCACGTTTTTTAGGGCGTTTTGAATATTTCTCGCCAAATCCGGAGGCCGGAGGAATTGCCAGAACTTCCTCCTGAATTCCCTCCTGAACTCCTGTTGCCGCAGCAGGCGGTGCTATTGAGGGTATTGGAGGTGGAATCGGAAGAGGTGGTGGCGGAGCAGAAGTTGCAGGTTCTGGGATAGGCGGAATATACGGCAAAGCAGGGGCAGCAGGCAGGGCCATTTCCTGCGCAATAGCAACTTCGGGCGCCGTTTGCTCATCAATCGGATCAATGACCGGGGGTGGCGCGGGTACAGGAATAGGCACAGGTGCTGCAACCGTTTCTTCCAAAACCGGTATGGGTGGAATTGGCGGAACAGGCGCAGGTTCTGGAGCCAGCGGAATTGGAGGGGCCGGATCGATCGGCGGAATTTCAATTTCCAAGTCCGGCATCGGGTCTACCGCATCTTCAATTAACTCCGGCATCGGCGCAGGGTTTGATGCGGCTGGTGTTTGAATCGGAGATTCAGGAATTGGCTCTGGTTTTGCCACAACAGGCTCGCCATTTGCCTCGGCCACCGCTCCCTCATCATAGCCCTGCTCGATATCTGATATCGCCTTTTCCAGCTTATCAAGTTCAGCGGTCAGCGCGTCCTTTGCCAAAGGCGGATTACGGCCTTCCAACTGACGTTTGATTGTCAGCCGGGCCCGCTCATAAAGTTTCGTTCTTAATTGCGCTTTCGGGTTTGAAAAACCGGAAAGTGTGCGTTTTAGAACCGAATAATAGTCAGCCATTTAGTCGCCAGTCTTTCTTTCCAGGTCGCTTATTTTCCTGGATCATCTCTTTTCAAACAATTTATCCCATTCACGAAATATGTACAAAACAAATTAGTCATGAAAAGGGTCTTCAACAAGTATCGTATCATCCCTTTCCGGGCTGGTGGATAACATTGTGACCGGAGCCCCGATCAATTCCTCAATATGGCGCACATATTTTATTGCCTGTGCCGGCAGATCATTCCATGTGCGCGCCCCAACGGTTGGTTCTTTCCA
>QILU01000010.1 GCA_003233475.1 Ahrensia sp. | reverse complement strand
TGCGCTTTGCTCTCATATCAATGCGCCCAATCAACCGATCCCCCTCCAACAGGGGATATACATAATACCCCCATTTGCGTTTTGCCTCCGGGACATAAATTTCAATTCGATACTCGAATCCAAACAACCAGCTAAGGCGATTGCGATCGCGAATTACCGGGTCAAAAGGAGAAAGAACGCGCACCCGTTTTGGCGGCTTCGGGATGGTTTCAACCAGTGACGCCAAATCTGCGCGTCCAAACATTAGTTTTTCGCCAGCCCCTTTTACTCCGGTCACAATAACGGGGATTACTTCTTTTTTTCCCCGCCCCTCCAGCCATTCGCGAACCTCGCTAATTGAAAGCAAATCCCAAAACCTGGCAATATCGCTGACTGATCCAAAACCCAGCCGCTCAATTGCTGAACGGCAGGCCCAATCAACAAATTCATCGTGGCTGACGCGTCTTGAAAAATCAGTTTCAGAAATTCCCCGCTCCGCCAGATCATAGACCTTTTGAAAACCTTCCCGCCTGGATATACACAACGCCCCGGTACGCCACAAAAAATCAAGCGCCGCTTTACCATCATGCCATTGCCACATTTTTTGCGGGCCGGTTTTTTTACGCTCCATGTCTCGAGAACGAAGCGGGCCGTCAACCTCGATTCTTTGCAACAAATCCTTGCAGCGATCCAAGCAATTCTCCCCCTGCCATTTTTTGAATTGCCTTGTCAGTTTTCCCCGTTGCCGCTCAAAACGATGCCGCCAATAGGGATAAAATTGCCCCGGTATTATGGAAGCGTCATGAGTCCATCCTTCAAACAGGGATCGCTCGATTTCAATTAATTTTGCCAGTTGTTCTGGCCTGTATGTCTGATTGCGGGCAAACAAAATCATGTGCTGCGCCCGCTCCACCCATTGGATGGAATCGATCTGTACAAAGCCAAGCTGATGAATAAGCTCTAACAATCCTCCTTTAGCAAAACCGATATGGGGTTGGCGGGTAAGACCCTGCAAATGCAGGATAACCCCTCGAGCCTGTTTGTTTGTCAATGAAACTGTCATCAGCAGACAGTCTCATAATCATGCTCAAGAGCAAACCGCTGCAATCAGTTTTTCCCAAACGACTAACTGATATGTGATTTTAAGTGAACCTGTACATCTGCCATAACAACCAAATGCGAATTTTGTTTTCACTCATGTTTTTACAATCCATCTTTTGGGCAAATGATATTGCCCATGCCGGATCCAATTCGAATTGTGAATTGGAAATCCCCTGTAAAGTGGGGGATCGCTCATACCATGCAAGGGTGCCCGATGGATGGGACGGCAAAACCCCACTTCCTGTGGCTGGGGCAGACAGGGAAAAATGATTATGAACCATGGCCGCATTGCAGGCGCTACCCGCAAAATGGGCGTGTTGTTGCTTGCCCCCAATGGCAATGGCCGTACCTGGGATTTTTGGGATGAAGATTCAAAGGATGTGGGTTTTGCCCTTGATGTTCTCAACGATGCCGCCAAAAACTGGCCCATCGACCGGTCTCGTATTTTTGTTTCGGGATATTCCTACGGCAGCGCCATGGCGTGGCGATTTGCCTGTTCGGCAGGCAAGGTCGTTAATACAGTTCTGGCCATTTCCGGCACGCTACGTAATGACGATGAGCAATGCCAATCCCCGGTAAACATTCGACAGGTGTATGGAACAAAGGATACCGTCATGGGTTATCCATATGGGAAAAACGGGGAATTAGAAGGAGCGGTTGCTCTATGGCGCAACCTCAATCGGTGCCGCGAAAAAGCTGACAGTCAAGTTAACGGAAAGTTGAAAAAGGGAATTTCCTTTACGCGATACTTATGGGCGAAATGCGCGTCAGGAAAATCCGTTATCCTGGACGTTCACAACCGCGGCCACTTTATCCCACGCTTCTGGATAGCCAAACAGCTGGAAGAATTATTGTAAAATTCAACTAAACAGAAGCTTACTGTTTCGCCTGCACCAAATTCTTTAGGCACCAGCTTTTTCTTTTTCCGCCACTGTAGCGCCGAACCAGGTTTTCTTTCAGCAGGATTTGTTGCACGTCTTGTCCGCGGTGGTTTGTGATGCGCGCCAGTACGCGCCCAAAATATTTCCCCCCGGAAATTCCTGTCAGTTGAATTTGACCACCCGATAACAATTGAGCCAACCGCTCACGCGCCTCATTCGCCAAACGTTTTTCCTGATCACATTGCGCCCGCAACTCAGGGGCATCAATTCCGCGTAACCGGATAGAGGTATGAACATCATTTCCTGGCCAGATATGGGCAATAACGTCCACAGAATCCCCGTCCCTCACCTGAACAACATCAGCAAATACCGGTCCGGAAATCTTTTCCCGCGCAAAAGCAATTTCGCTCGACAACCATCCCCCCAACAACAATATAATAAAAAATTTAAGCAAAGCAGTGCTCCTGTATCGAGGATTATATTCCTATCATCCTATTGGCAGGTATTGCAACTGTTTTCGTAAAATTCTCTTATAAGTTGTAAATTAGAAGTCCGAAACAATGCCCTTATTTTCCCAATCCCCATAGCGAGTGGGCTCCGGCCCCTTGCGCCCGTTAATTTCTTTTTCCCGATTTTGTTGCGAAGTCTTCGCCCGCCGGGCTTTTGCCTCTGCAAGGGCCTGTTTGGCAATTTTCGAATCAGGCTTTGTGGAATTCGGCATTTAGCATATACTCTTGGAGGATTCTTCAATCCTACCTCACAACACTTCAAAAAGCAGCCCATGAACCTTGTAAAAACCGCCATCCTTTTAGCCGCCATGACCATGTTATTCATGGGGATTGGATATTTACTTGGGGGTCAGACGGGCATGTTAATTGCTTTATTGTTTGCCGCTGGAACAAACCTGTTTTCCTGGTGGAATTCAGGCAAGATGATTTTGCGCATGCACAATGCCAAAGAGGTGAATTTAGAAAGCTCACCAATCCTGATTAACATGGTCAAAACCCTGGCAGATAATGCCGGTCTGCCGATGCCCAAAGTCTATGTGCTGGAAACCGAGCAGCCCAACGCCTTTGCCACCGGGCGCAGCCCTTCCCATGCCGCTGTTGCTGTCAGCACCGGCCTGCTGGACAGGCTGGAAGAACAGGAAGTTGCGGCAGTTCTGGCCCATGAATTGGCCCATATTAAAAGCCGTGACACCCTCACCATGACTATTACAGCAACCCTTGCAGGCGCGATCGGCATGGCCGCCAATTATGCCATGTTTTTTGGCCGCCGCGGCCCTTTCGGTATGATCGGATCAATTGCCACCATGATGCTGGCTCCCATGGCGGCGGGGGTTGTGCAAATGGCCATAAGCCGTACCCGCGAATATGAAGCCGACCGGGATGGGGCAGAAATCTGCAACAACCCCCTGGATCTCGCCAGCGCCCTGCGCAAAATTGAAGCCCTTGCCCGTGGCACAGATAATGAACATGCGGAACGCGCCCCGGGCACGGCACATTTGTTTATTATCAATCCGCTTAACGGGCGCTCCATGGACAAATTGTTTTCCACCCACCCAAGCACCGACAACCGGGTGGCTGAGCTGGAGAATATGGCGCAACAGTGGAACCAGAGCAACATCTCCTCCACTCCCGCTAAACCGACAAGCCCTCGGTCTGCTAAAAGGCAAACGACACGACAGGTACAAAGCCCACAAAAACAAAAAGAAACCTGGGGCCGCAATGCCGGAAAATGGCGCAATGAGGTAAAAAAAGGGCCCTGGAACTCCAACTAAAACCCTCACAATCAACCACCAATAAAAGGACCGTGGGATTTTGCTCAACCGCAATCCCCGCTCATTAATAATTTTGAACACCAAGCCCGGCCTTTCTGCCCGTTTATCTGCAACAACCATAATTACCCGTGTGATCGATGATGGCCGCGGGCTTGATGGATTGTTGGATACAAATCACGGCCCCGCCAGTTACCGCTCCCTAAGTGATGCAGACAAAAAGCTGGTGCGCGCCATAGCCACCACCGCGTTTCGCCATCGCGGAGAAATAGAATTCGCCCTCAACAAACTGCTTGACCGGCGCTTACCGAATAATGCCCGTCACCTGATCCACACCCTTCATACCGCTGCCGCTCAAATTCTTTTTCTGGATGTACCAGACAGTGCCGCGGTTAATCTTGCAGTAACCGCTCTAAAAGAAGAAAAACGCTCCAGCCGTTTTTCTTCCCTTGGCAACGCAATTTTGCGCCGAATGAGCCGCGAAAAAGAAACGCTGTTTACCGGCCAGTCACCCGAAGGTCTGGCCCTGCTGAACATTGCCCCATGGCTGCGCAAAACAATCAAAAAAGCCTATGGGCGCTCACGCCTTTCAACTATCGCCCAACAACACATGTTAGAACCCATGTTGGACATCACAGTAAAATCTGACCCAAATCACTGGGCAGAAAAACTCGGTGGCATCCCCCTTTTTGCCAACAGCATACGGGTTAAAACAAAGGGCAGTATTGAATCATGGCCAGGATATAAAGAGGGCGAGTGGTGGGTTCAGGACGCCGCCGCCCACTTGCCGGCTCAATTGCTCGCCAATATTGAGGGCAAGAACGTAGCCGACCTTTGCGCCGCTCCCGGTGGCAAAACCGCACAACTGATACTGGCCGGTGCCAAGGTCACAGCAGTAGAAGTCTCCAAAAACCGCTTAAAAAGACTCGAACAAAACCTCGACCGTCTAAAACTTTCCGCCAATTGCATCAATGAAGATTTGTTCCAGTGGAAACCGGATCAATTGTTTGATGCAATCCTGTTGGATGCGCCTTGTTCATCCACCGGCACCATACGCCGCCATCCCGATATTCAATGGACCAAATCACCCCAAATAATTGAAACGCTGGCCACAATGCAAAAAGACATGGTCCTTGCCGCCGTCCGCCTGTTAAAACCCGGAGGCACCCTGCTGTTCGCCAATTGCTCTCTTGACCGCCAGGAGGGCGAAGATGTGTTTGCCCATATCTGCGGCTTGAACGGCAGCGGACTAACGGCCGACCCCATAACAAAAGATGAACTGTTTGGGCTCGAAGGTGTTATCACCGGACAGGGAACCTTGCGAACCCTGCCCTGTCATTTACAAAATGTTTCGCTGCCGGCCAATCTGTCAATTGACGATGAATTCGACCCCAAACGATTTACCGGCCTCGATGGTTTCTTTGCAGCGCGTTTTAAGCGAAATAACGAGCCTTTAGGCTGAACCAAATTAGTTCTATTGTAACGAATCAATAATTCCTGATGTTTGAGCAATGCGGGCCCCGGATTTTCTTATCATTCCAGCACTCATCGGCAGCGAGCTGTGGCGTCGTTTTTCGCGCCGTGTTCGTTCGGGTCCGCTGTACCGTTGGCGTTTTAAGGGCGCTCAGCCATTAGGCCTCACCATGGCTCCCAGAGATTTACGTCCGGCAGATGAAGCGCTGGCCAAAGAGTTTTATGCGGGTCAATTTTCCTTTGCCTTTGAGACAATATCCACCAAAGGCAATTCCCCTTTTTCTGTTCACCCTCCAAGCCCCGAATGGTTTGCTGAATTGCACTCTTTCCGCTGGCTGCGCCATCTGCGGGCGGCAAATTCTGAATTGATGCGAGCCAATGTCAGCGCCCTGATTTCCGACTGGATAGAACTCCATGGCAGTCGATTGGAGAGGCAGGCCTGGCGGTCAGACATCGTCGCTAAACGATTGATCAGCTGGTTTTACCACGCCCCTTTATTGGGAAAGAATACAAGTCCAAAAATCTATCGGGACTTCTTGAAGTCTCTGGCCCGCCAAACCCGGTATCTGCATAACAATGCACCCAGCGTCCGTGACGGCTATCCCCGCCTGCTGGCAACAATAGCGCTGGCTTTTTCATCCCTGTGTTTAGACGGAAGAGAAAAATCCATCAAACAGGCCGCACGGGAACTGGACGCAGAAATCGAGCGCCAGATTTTGCCGGATGGGGTTCACATATCGCGAAACCCCAGCGTGCTTATGGACATACTTGCAGATTTGCTGCCCCTGCGTCAGGCCTATATTAAACAAGGCATCAGCCCATCAATTGTCCTGTTGTCGGCAATCGACCGTATGATGATTGCCCTGCGGTTTTTTAGGCACAATAATGGTGATCTGGCCCAGTTTAACGGAACAGGCTTCACCTCGGCTTCATGATATGACAAATCAAAAGGGCCGCCCCTGCAATCCGCCCCTCACTCCGGTTATGAACGGCTGTCTGCCGCCAATACCGTTGTTCTGGTAGATACCGGAAAAGCCCTGAGCCGGGGCACCGCCCGCCGTGCCATGGCGGGCGCATTGTCTTTTGAACTTTCAAGCGGAACCACACGTTTTATTGCTAATTGCGGAGTGCCGGAAAGCAATTTTCGCCGTTATGCTCCTTTTGCACGGGCAACCGCGGCCCACACCACCGCAACTGTAAACAATGATTCTTCAAGCCGTTTCGCTAACGAATCTAAGCTCCACGCCCTGCTACCTTCCCCATTAATACGTGGCCCCGAAAAAATAACCGTTTCCCGAAAGCACGCAGATGGGTTTCAGATTCTAAAAACTTCCCACGACGGTTATCTCCATAAATACGGGATTATTCACCGCCGCGAATTGTACCTGGCCGATGACGGTGAAACTTTGAACGGGCAGGACAGTTTCAACCGGGCCGATGGATCGCCAGTTAATGCAAACCCCTCAACTGCCGCAGTCCCCATTGTCTTACGCTTCCATCTACCTCATACCATCAGCGCCAGCTTGCTATCTTCCGGCCATTCCATTTTAATAGCCACCCCGGACAATGACGCGTGGACTTTTACCTGCGTAGATGGAAAAATTGCACTGGAGGAAAGCGTCCAATTTGCAGGCCCCGGTCTTCCTCGCAAAAGCGAACAGATCGTTGTGACCATAGACACATACAAAACCTATGAGGTTCGCTGGACACTGATACGGCGTAAAAAGAAACCGGCAAAGCGGCCTCAAAAAAAGAAAACCCAAAATCAGGCCCAAAATCAGGCCATGCCGGATTTGCTGGACGCCCTTAAAATCAACCGGAAGGATTAGGCTTTGCATCTGCTAATCACACGCCCCCTTCCCCAAGCAGTCATTACTGCAAAATCGCTTACTGCAATGGACCACAAATGCTCCATAGAGCCTCTGCTAGCCATCGAAGGCCTCGACACAAAAATTCCTGAGCCCCTTTCCCGCTCAAGCTTTAATGCCATTATTCTGACCAGCGTAAATGCGTTGCCTGCGCTAAATCGCAAATGGTCAAGTCTTAACCGATCGAAAATTCCCCTCTTGACCACAGGGGCTGTAACGCAGGATGCGGCTCGCGAAATTGGTTTTATCAACAGCCGCTCGGTTGATGGTTCAGCATTGAAATTGGTGGAAAAAATCCCCGGCTGGCTGGCTGATAATAATATTTCCAGCTCCAGTAATTTGCTTTATCCCGCTGCAGAAAAGCGCGCCCATAATCTGGTAAAAATATTGCAAGCCCAACCAGGTGGAAGCATAATCAACTGCACAGTCTGGCCCACTTACCGGGCTGTACCACTAAAAGAATTTTCAAAAACTACTAAATCAGCCCTCCAAAATCAGGAAATTGATGCAGTTTTACTGTATTCCCCGCGAACCGCCGAGACATTTGTTTCTCTTTGGGAAAAACTGCCCAACAAGCCCCAACCTCCTGATTTTTTCGCGTTAAGCGCAAATATTTGCACGATATTGCAAAAAAACCAGCGTTTTGAGTGCCAATTTCCAAAAATTCCAAATGAGAAACACCTCTTTAATCTTCTTTAGGCTCACAATTTCGACAAACCGGCAGCCCAATTCATCTTTCTCAACAAAAACCTTTACCCTTCTCCTGCCTCTGCGTTAGTTTATTTATTATATCCCAATTGTTTTGAACATTTGGGTATATCGGGCACAATTGGAAATCGTATTCACATGAAAAAAAATTCCAAATCCACTTCACGCGGCTCTCGCAAAAGCACCCCCAAGGTGCAGCGGGAGAAATCCCGCCATTCAAAATCAAGCAAGAAGCCGGTTACGATCGATTTGACCGCCAACAAGATGGAAACCAAATCCGATACGAAGCCCGCGGCCGCAAACGTTTCAAGCAAAAAAACATCAACAACCTCTGCGACCACCCCGAATATCAAAACCGAAAAACAAGCAGCCAAACCCCCGTCTTCAGACAAAAAAACCAATTTTAGCGGCAAAACCGCTTCAGCCTCCTCAAAAACTCCCACACCTGTGCCCGCGAACAACAACGGTCTTGTTGGAAAATTAGGGGCGGCAGTGGTTGGCGGAGTTGTGGCGCTCGGTGGTGCTGGATTGCTTCAATATGCGGACGTTTTATCTTCCCCCGGGAATTCTTCGGCTAATTATGTATCCACTGAAATCCTCTCCACCACAAAGACCGAACTATTAGCCCGCATATCCGGCCTTGAAAAAGATTTGAAAAACACAGCGGTCAACACTGCAAAAGCCCCTGAAATTAATATGGAAGCGATCAACGCCAGTATTGCCACCCGCATCAAAGAACTTACCCCTGACACCCCAACTAAACCAGAGGTGGGTAAATCAGATTTAGAGGCCGTGACAAACCAGATAAGAAAAACCAATGGCCAGATAACAAAAACCAACGGCCAATTGGAAACTCTACAAAACCAGTTGCTGGTAACCGATAAAGCCGTGGACGCCCTTAAGGGCGCGATATCAACCGGCGCGGTCGGTAAGGATGCGGGGCTGACCGCTCTTAAAAATACAATTGATACACTTCAAACAAAAATAGATGATCTTGTTTCAGCCAATCAATCCCTGGCGAAAAGCTCCAGCGAACGGGGTGCCCTCATTACTGAATTGCAAAAACAGGCAAATAACACAGCCAATGGTGAAAGTTCGCCCAACATATCACCAGAAATAACCAAATCCATCTCTGCGCTTGATGCAAAATTAAAAACACTGACTGAGGGCTCCAACCAGCGAAATGTGGCAATAGCCGCGCTTAAAAAGCTCACCAGCAATTCCTCAAATGACAAGTCCCGAGCTGAACTGCTGAAAAAAATTGATGCCCTTCAATCCAGAATTGATACGCTCAAGACAACTGACCAATCACTATCGTCAGATGCCAATAAACAACGCGCCGCCCTGGCTGAACTGCAAAGCCAAATTGAAAGCTCGGCAAAAAGCGGTGCACAGGCCGCTAACGCAATTGCCGCTGCCGCCTTAAAAAATGATATTGACCAGGGTCTGCCATTTGCCGATTCAATAAAAACCCTGACCGCAACCGCGGGGGATTCAAAATCACTCACAGCCCTTGCCGCGTTTGCAGAAACCGGCGTACCCACAATCACCCAGTTAGCGGCTCAGTTTGAAACAACCGGAGACAATATTCTCAAAGCCCTTGCCCCAAAGCCCAAAGACGATATTGTTTCAAGGTTGTTTTCAGGCGCAAAATCTCTGGTTAAAACCAAATCCATTAAACCGCAGGAGGGATCAAGTGCCGCTGCTTTAGTCTCTCAAATCACCGCCGGTCTGAATAACGGAGAGTTGAATAAATCCTCAACCGCCTGGTCGGCCCTGCCGGATGCGGGCAAAACCGTTTCATCCCAGTGGCACGATCAATTACTGGCTCGTATTACCGCCAATGAGCTGGTGTCAAAAACCATTCAATCCTATCTTATTTCCAGTGCTGGCCAATAACCACATGCTTATCCGGAGCACCTTATGTTTTTAATCGCAGTTTTTCTCCTGCTCCTGTTTATCATTGCGGCCGCTTTTGCATGGCTGGCCGAGAATCCCGGCTCTGTAACCATACAGTGGGATTGGCTGAACAATGCCGAAGCCTATGAGGTCACCCTGCTTCAAGCTATTCTTGCCATAGGAGTTGTTGCGGCACTTATTATGATGGTCTGGTGGGTACTTTCCGGAATTATAAATTCTCCCAAAAGCTTCGGGCGTTGGCGGGCCGGCCGTCGCCGGGACAAAGGCTATTCCGCCCTTTCCCGTGGCCTTGTTGCAGCCGGTGCAGGCAATGCACCTCTGGCACGAAAACTCTCAAAAGAATCCGATAAATTGTTAGACAATGAACCACTGGTGGCCATGCTTGATGCCCAAACCGCTTTGCTGGAAGGCAACAGGGGCGATGCGAGGTTAAAATTCGAATCCATGTTAAAAAACGACGACACCCGACTGTTGGGTTTGCGCGGGCTTTATGTGGAAGCAGAGCAGGAAGGGGTGAGCGAGGCCGCCGCCCACTTTGCCAAAGAAGCCAATACCCATACGCCCGGAACCCCGTGGGCAGCCCAGGCTGTGCTGAAAGCTCAAGCAGTTGGCGGCGAATGGGAAGAAGCCATTAAAACTCTTGAAAACAACTATACTGCAAAGCTCTACAACAAAGAAGAATACAGACGTAA
>QILU01000029.1 GCA_003233475.1 Ahrensia sp. | reverse complement strand
CGGGAAAGTAATTACGCAAGAACCGATGCAAAACAATCTGCAAGGGGTGCAGCTCAACAGGCTTCTGAATGGGGAGAAACTGCCCGTTTTACCAGGCTCCGCACCTTCTGTTCATTCCATTATGTTTGATGGAAATGTCCCATCCTTTGCCATTTACCGGGAAGTTTCAGTGAATGGAGGAGGCAAAATTGCCGGAGTATTGTTTGTCCAGAACAAAATTGCGGTCTTTTTAGAATGGCGCAACGCCGTGAAATTAAACATTACTTTGTTTCTTGCCTTGAGTTCTGTCCTGTTGGTGATCCTCTACGCCTATTTTGCGCAAGGGGCGCGGGCGCAGGAAATTGACCAACTATATTTGGAAACCAACGCCCGCTTCGATACCGCGCTTTCTCGTGGACACTGCGGCTTGTGGGATTGGGATTTGTCGCGTGGGCGAATTGTCTGGTCGCGCTCCATGTACCAAATGCTGGGTATGGAAGCGAATGGAAGCATGATGGGCTATGGGGAATTAAGCGAACTCATGCACCCTTCCGACACTGATCTGATGTCGCTTGCCAATCAGGTGTTTCAATCGGAACCAAGACAAATTGATCACCGGTTCCGCATGATGCACGCTTCGGGTGCCTGGGTTTGGCTACGGCTTCGCGCCGAGCTTGTTCGTTACAAAGACAGCGACCCGCATTTGATTGGTATTGCGGTGGATATCAGCGAGCAGGAAGCCATCAAACAACAATCTCGCGCTGCCGATAATCGGGTTCGAGATGCGATTGAAAACATTTCAGAAGCCTTCGTTTTGTGGGATTCTAAAAAACGCCTGGTCATGTGCAACAGCAAATACCAGCAATTGTATAACCTGTCCGCCAGCGCCGTGACCAGCGGTTCCCTGCACGAAGATGTAATGGATAAAAGCCGCAAACCGCGGGCAAAAAACCGTGTTCCAAGCGACAATAAGCTGGAAAACGGCACGCAAACATTTGAGGCACAAATAGAAGACGGGCGCTGGTTGCAAATCAGTGAACGGCGCACGCGCGATGGAGGGTTTGTCTCGGTTGGAACAGACATCACCTTGATCAAACGCAACCAGGAAAAGCTGCTTCGTTCCGAGCACCGGCATATGGAAACGATTGCCGACTTAAGAAATACTCAATACAAGCTGGAGCATCAGGCGCAAAAACTGGTTGAAATTGCGGACAACCTCAATGAAGAAAAAAAGAAAGCGGATGCCGGGAACAAGGCAAAATCTGAATTCCTCACTAATATTTCCCACGAATTGCGCACGCCCTTAAATGCGATAATTGGTTTTTCAGACATTATGCGGGCGGAAATGTTTGGCCCTCTGGGGTCGGAAAAGTATGACGAGTATGCGGATGATATCCACGATTCCGGTAATTTCCTGCTTGGAGTTATTAATGATGTTCTGGACATGTCAAAAATCGAAGCCGGGCGATTTCAACTTAATCCGGAAACAGTGCATCTGAATGAATTGCTGGAAGAATCACTTCGGATTATAAAAATACAGGCGGAAAAAGCAGAAATAACCGTTGGACAAAAAATTCCAAAATCTTTGGTGCTGGAAGCTGACAGGCGCGCAGTCAAACAGATCTTCCTCAATCTCTTATCTAATGCGGTAAAATTTACTCCCAAAGGTGGAAAAATTGAGGTGAGCGCGAAAGCTCTAAAACAAGCCGTAAATATTGTCATTACTGATAATGGCATCGGCATTTCCAAAAAGGCTTTGGAAAAATTGGGACAACCCTTTGAGCAGGTACAGGATCAATTTACAAAAAACCATAAGGGCAGTGGGTTGGGCCTCGCCATTGCGCGCTCGCTCACCATGTTACACGGTGGAACGTTAAAAATTACATCTGTGAAGGGAAAAGGCACTACGGTTGCGGTACGCCTGCCCCTTAAGTGCCAGGGCGAATTGACAATAAAAAATGACCAGGATGAAGCGGCGTAAATCTTAATTCTTCTCGCGCTTGCTTCGACTTTTAAGATTCTCAAGAAATAATTTGCGTACGGATTTTTGCGTTTCAGCTAAGCCCGCTTCGGCGATTTTCATGTCGGGAAGTTCAGTCGTTTTCAACATAAATTCAACCAATCCGCGGGACCATTGGGCGGGATTGGATGAGCTATCCAGGCACAGACGCGTTGTTTGTAAAATACGTGAATAGGTTTCCTGGGCCGATAACAAAACGTCTGCACCCTTCAAATGATTAGTTTTAGATACAGACTCCAGCACTGCCGCGGCAGACAGCCCCCGTTGCGATTTCCCTGACAAGACAAGCCATTGGGCGAGAAATTCAATATCAATCAATCCCCCTTTTGAAAGCTTCACATCCCAAATATCTTTGGCAGCACGTTCCTTATCCATTAGCAATCGCATTTTCAGAATATCCTTAGAGAGCGATTTGTCGCTGGATTTTCTTTCCAGTATCGCATCAATCGAACGATTAACCTTGTCGATAAAACCTGCATCTCCCACCAGGGGACGCGCTCTGGTCAATGCCATGAATTCCCAGGTCCAGGCGCTTTCAGAAAAATACTGGTTGAAGGCGCGAAGGCTGGTGGCGATCGGGCCTGCATGCCCTGATGGGCGCAGGCGAAAATCCATTTCGTAAATGATACCGTCTGACGTGGGGGCACCCATGGCGGCGATCAACCGCTGGGTAAATCGACCAAAATATTGTGAGGCGTGAAGCGGTTTATTGCCATCGGATTCATCATTTTTTGGATCAAACTCATAGAGCATGATCAAATCCAGATCAGAGCTGGCGGTTAATTCTCGGGTGCCAAAATTGCCCATGGCCAGAATAGCAAAATCTGCGCCGGGCACGCGCCCGTGGACTTCCTCAAACGGGATTTTTACCCACTCAACCATTGCCTGCAACATCACTTCAGCAAGAGCGGTATAGGCCTTGCCTGCGTCACCAGGGTGCAAAGTTTCACTCAACACCCGTATTCCTATCAAAAACCGTTGTTCTTCCGCGAAAATACGGGCCCGGTTTAGGCCATCCTCATAATCCCGCGCCTGATCCAGGCTGCGTTGTAAGCCTTCATTGAATTGAAGATTGTCTGGGGCGATATTGAAAAAACCCGGTTCCAACAGGCCGTCAAATACATGGGGCCGTCTTGTTATCACTTTTGCCAGGCGAGGCGCGGCACCAAGAATTCGCACCAGCAATGAAAGAAGATTGGGGTTGGCGTGCAGAAGTGAAAACAACTGAAACCCTCGAGGCAGGCCCTTGAGGAATTCGTCAAAGGCCAAAAGCGCATCATCCCCCTGCCCTTCATGGGAAAGGGCATTGAGCAATGCCGGGGTCAACTCAGTCAACCGCTCGCGGGCTCCGGCAGTTTGCATGGCGGGATAACGCCCAAAATGCCAGGAGCGAACAATGGCAATTGCTTTGGAAGGGTTCTCAAACCCCATCTTTGTTAAAGTCTCAGTAGTTCCTGGATCATCATCACCGCCGGTAAAAGACAAATTCCCGCTGTCTTTGGAAAGCTCCGGGGCATCAGAAAACAGCGCAGCATAATGCTGCTCCACCCGTTCCAGATGGGCGATGAGGACGCTGGAAAATTTGCTGATATTTTCAAATCCGCAGAGGCGCGCGACAATTAGGAGCTCGTTATCGTCTTCGGGTAAAACATGGGTCTGGGCATCCGCAATCATTTGAAGGCGGTGTTCAACGTCGCGCAGGAAAGAATAACTTTCGATTAGCTCATCACGGGTGCGCGGTTGGATCCATTCCAATTCGGCAAGCATACCCAGCGTTTCGATCGTTCGCCTGCTACGCAGCGCAGGAATTCGCCCACCCGCTATCAACTGCTGGGTTTGCACAAAAAACTCAATTTCACGAATTCCACCGCGACCCAGCTTCACATTGTGCCCGGGGACTTTTAAGGCCGTGTACCCGCGGTGAGATTGTATTTGACGCTTGATTGAATGGACATCGGCAATGGCTGCATAATCCAGATAGCGCCGCCAAATGAAAGGAGATAACTGTTGCAAAATAGCGTTACCCAGCGCGAAATCTCCCGCCACCACCCTGGCTTTTATTAAGGCAGCACGCTCCCAATTTTGCCCGCGGGATTCGTAATAATACATGGCCACATCAATCGGAACAGCCAAAGGCATGGAGCCGGGATCGGGGCGCAATCGTAAATCAGTTCGAAATACATATCCATGCTCGGTACGCTCTTGCATTATTCGTACCAGTGATTTTGTCAGCCGCGTAAACAGCGCAACACATTCATCCCGGTCAATAATAGCAG
>QILU01000070.1 GCA_003233475.1 Ahrensia sp. | reverse complement strand
GGCCATCTTAATATGGCCTATTACAACCTGCTTTTTGACAGAGGCTGTGATGGTTATTTTGAAGCCCTCGGCCTTGGCCCCGACTATATAAAATCCCGCAATCTCACATCCTATGTCGCCGAAATTCACGTTCAATATGTGCGCGAAGTTCATCTCGGCGACCGGGTGCGGGTAACCATGCAAATTCTGGACTATGATGAGAAACGCATTCACGCCTATGCGGAACTGTTGCACGAGGACGGGTGGGTTTCCGCCACCAGCGAATCCATGTTCCTGCACATTGATATGAGCGGCCCGAAGGTTGCGCCATTCCCGGATGATATAATGAAAAATGTTGAACAACGCGCCACGCAAGATGCCCGCCTGCCTTATCCGGAAAATGCCGGCCGACGTATCGAAATCATCCGCAAACCCTCTTAAGGTCAAATATTCGTAACCAGGAACAGAAGGGAGATTGGACATGCCGGAAATTATCCGCAGATTACCAGCCATTCTGATTGCCTGGATTTCCCCCAATATCAAAGCATTCATGGCCTCCCGCGAGCCCCACATCTGGCTTATTTCTTTGCTCGTCGGCCTGTGTGTTGCAATCGCGGCGGTTTTGTTTCGAGAGCTCATTTTGCAGGTGCAATACATTTGGCTTGGGGTGAACAGTGAGGAAGCAGCAACAACCGCGGCTCACAAAATTCACTGGTTATGGATACTGCTGACCCCCACACTGGGCGGCTTGTTGATCGGCTGGTTGTTGACCCGGTTTCTCCTCTCCCGCCGCACCGGCGGGGTGGCAGATGTTATCGAGGCAAAAACCAGGGGCGGGCGCAATATCGATTTGAAATCGGGGCTTGGTTCCGCCGTCATCAGTGCGCTTTCCTTAGGGTTTGGCGCCAGTGCCGGGCGGGAGGGCCCGATGGTTCATCTGGGTGCAACGATCTCCACATCCCTTTCCGAGCTTTTCAAGCTGCCCGACTGGGGTCGACGAACCCTGCTGGCGTGTGGCGTGGCCAGTGCCGTCTCCGCTTCTTTCAACGCGCCTATTGCCGGGGTTCTTTTTGCCCATGAAGTTGTGCTTGGCCACTATTCCAAGCGCGCCTTCATCCCCATCGTAATTTCTTCTGTTATGGGCGCCGTGCTTACCCGGCTTTGGTTTGGCGACACTCCGGCTTTCTCCATTCCTGATTACCAGATCACTTCTTATCTGGAATTTCCCGCTTTTGCCCTGCTCGGTCTTGTTTGCGCAATTGTTGCCATCGTTTTTCAGTTCAGTATTATTTCAGCCGATTATGTTACCCGTTCCATCACCATGCCCTTGTGGCTGCGCCCGGCAGTGGGCGGGTTGATGATCGGGTCAATTGGAATTTTCCTCCCCGAAATTCTTGGGGTTGGTTATGAAGCCACCGATATGGCGTTGAAAAACCAGTTTCCGCTGGCCATTTTACTGGCGCTCATTGTGGCTAAAACCGCGGCAACATCGATCACCCTCGCATCACGATTTGGCGGCGGCGTGTTCTCCCCATCCCTTTATATCGGGGCCATGACCGGTGGCGCGTTTGGCTTGATTGCCTCCAATGCATTTCCAGAACTCGCTTCTTCTGGTGGCCTTTATGCAATTCTTGGCATGGGGGCCGTGGCTGCGGCAGTCCTTGGCGCGCCGATTTCCACCGTGGTAATGGTGTTTGAACTCACCAGCGGTTACGCCCTTTCCATCGCTTTGCTGCTGACTGTTTCTATTGCGGTGGGCATTAATCAGGCGGTGCATGGGCGCTCATTCTTTCAATGGCAGTTGGAATTGCGGGGCTTGCGAACAAAAGACGGCCCCCATCGTATAATGATGCGCAACACCGTAGTGGCAGATTTCATGGAGCTGCTTAAAGAGGGTGAAGACGACGTTGTTAATCCTGACGGCGAGCTCCCCACCTTAAAACCAGACACAAGCCTGGAAATAGCTTTGCAAACCTTCGACGAACACGGCCAATCCCGCCTGCCCGTAATAGACGCCCTCGACGACACCCGAATAACAGGTTGGGCAACACAAGTGGCGGCTTTGCGAATTTTCAACAAAGCATTGGTGGACATGAGCGTGGAAGAGCACAAGTAGGGTCGTTGCCGCACAATTGGGGCTGGGTTAGGAGTGAAGGAGGGTAACTCATATCTTGACGGGTGAGGGCGCGGCTGGGAAGTCCGACCTGCGACTCCAAAAATCACTTCGCCAGTATCACCACCGCAAAGAATGGGCCAGCAATCAAATAGCGATGTCGGTTAGCTTGGGGCCACCAAAATAGAATAAATTGAAGTTTCAGCAGGGTAAGTAGTGACTTTCCCCTCCGACTTCCCACTCAAATCTATTTCCACCAACTCCGGCTTTTGGTAGGGAAGCTTGTTGGGCGCGCCATTCCCTTTTACGTCAATTAAGTTACTGCCGTAAATTCTATTCTTATTCATCACAAGCAACCTTGTTCAATATTAGTCCAAAATGAATCACAACAAGCATGAACATACCTCTAAACAGGTTGCAAGTCTATTCTTCGCCGGGGAACACAAATCATGTCACACTCAGGGTTTTCTTCGACAAATTCCCCACTCTCCACCATCATCATAACTCTTGAGAAAATGCCAGCAACAGGGCCTACTCAACCATCACCATTTCAAATTTATAGTCATCCCGCTCGCAAACCCGAAGGCTGCCTTCGTGGCTTCGTAACATGGCCTGGGCGATGCCGAGACCCATGCCGGTTCCGCCCTGTTCGCGGCGGGTGGTGAAGAAGGCTTCGAACATTTGCTTTTTGTTGGCAGGAGAAATTTTTGCCCCATCATCCCCTACCAGGATTTTTAGATCCCCATCGGATTTGATAATCGAAACGAATAAAACCTTGGCCTTATGCTGGGCAGCGTTGTCCGCCAGTTGTTTCCAGATTATCCGGGCATTGTTTTTCGAAATTGAAACCTGCGGGCGCTCATTCCCTTCAATTTCAACCGAAAGCCTCGCTTCATTTGCGCAATGATTGATGATTGAAACGAGATCGGATTTCCCCTCCGTATCCGCCACCTCCGCCCGCGCCAGTTCGCGCAGCCTTGTGGAAAGCGCGGTTAGCCTTGCGGTATCTTCGACAATATTTTGCAAAAACCGCTGCCGTTGTTCGGGCTTCATAGTGTCGTTGCTGTCGCGTAACAATTCAGCCGCACCTTGAATGGAAGTCAGCGGGGTTTTTAACTCGTGGCTGACATGGGTGGTAAACAAAGATAAATAATTTGAGCGGTCTGACAGTCTGCGAGCCAGTCGAAAAAACCGCTCTCCCAAGGCCGCAACTTCCTGGGTGCCGCCGGTATCAAGCAACCGAAATGCATCCGCCTCCCCCCCTTCGATTTCTTCAGTTCGTGCAATCAGCAGTTGAAGCGGTTTTAACAAGGTACGCAAAAACACGGCCCCTATAACCCCGGCCATCGCCATGCTTCCCAGGGCCAGGGTCAACAAACCACCAACGCTGCGCAGTTTGAAGGAAAAGCCGGTGGTATATTCAACGCCGATCAACACCAGCATGCCCACCAACGGCAATAACGCCACCAGCATAAACACCCCGAAGACAACCATCCACAATGCCGGCCGCCATTTGGGTTTGAGCAAGCTTTCCTTCATGCAGATGGCTCACAATTGTCCAGTTGAAACCCCACCCCGTGAACCGTGCGAACGGCATCATCGCAACCTCCGTCGCGAAGCTTGGCCCGAAGGTTCCGTATATGGCTGTCTATGGTGCGGTCAGACACATGAATATTATCCGCCCAGGCAAGATCAAGAATTTGGTTACGGGTGAAGACCACCCCCGGGCGCCGCATTAAAACCCGCAATATGTCAAACTCGGTTCCCGTCAATTCAATCGCCAACTCCCCCACCTTCACCACCCGTCGCCCGGTGTCGAGTGTTACTGCACCATGAATCAAAACCTCACTACTATCATCTAATTGATTGTTTTGAGTTGTTCTTTTCAAAATTACCTTAACCCGAGCCACCAGTTCCCTTGGGCTAAACGGTTTAACCACATAATCATCTCCACCAATTTCCAGCCCGATAATCCGGTCAACTTCTTCGTCTCGCGCCGAGAGAAACAGGATCGGAATCTCCGAGGTAGCCCGAATGCGTCGGCACACTTCCAAACCATCCAGCTCCGGCATACCCACATCAAGCACGACAAAATCCGGCCCGCTGTTTTCAAAAATCTCCAGCGCTTCCGCCCCGTCTTTTGCGCAGGAGGTTTCAAAATCGGCCTTTTGCAACGCGAACTCGATCACCTCGCGAATATGCGGGTCGTCATCAAC
>QILU01000079.1 GCA_003233475.1 Ahrensia sp. | reverse complement strand
CCCACCACGCCACCGGCGGGGCCGGACAAAATAGCGTCTTTTCCGGCAAACAGATGGGCTGCGGTCAGGCCGCCGGAGGATTGCATGAACATTAGGCGGGGTTGGTCGTCTTTGCTGGAATTTTCGTCAGAGCCAAGCTCGGAACTCACCTGTTTCACATAGCGTGCCAGAATTGGCGATAAATAAGCGTCCACAACTGTGGTGTCGCCGCGCCCGATCAATTTGGCCAGCGCCGAGACCTCATGGCTCACACTAACCTGGGAAAACCCCATTTCCCGGGCGATTTTTGCCACCGCCTGTTCGTGGGCGGGGTATTTCCATGAATGCATAAAGGTGATGGCAAGGGCATCAATTCCGGTTTTTTTGATTGCCTTCAAAATGGCGCGCACAGCTTCCAGATCAACCGGTTTTTCAACGGTGCCATCGGCTAAGATACGCTCCTCAACCTCATGCACTTCGCTGTAGAGCTGGGTTGGTTTGAGAATTTCCTTGGCGAAAATATCGGGCCGGGCCTGATAGCCGATGCGCAATCCATCCCCAAACCCCTTGGTAATCAGCAGTGCCGTTGGGTCGCCCTTGCGCTCCAGCAGGGCGTTGGTGGCAACGGTGGTGCCCATTTTCACGGCACCAATTTTCACGGCGGGAATCGGCTCATTTGAGTCAAGCCCAAGCAGGTGGCGAATGCCATGGATGGCAGCATCCTTATAGGCTTCCGGGTTTTCAGACAGAAGTTTGTAGGGGTGCAGGGTGCCATCAGGCGCACGGCCCACCAGGTCCGTAAAAGTGCCCCCCCGGTCGATCCAGAAATCCCATTTGTCAGACATGGCGCACCTATCGCAGTGAAAACAACTGGACAACATCAACAATTTATTGATAATTTGTCAATGTTAAATTTCGTTTGTTTGAGATAAAGTTATGACTGGAAAACCTACACACTCCTTATCGGGCATCGGCCCGATTGTCTCATCCTCCCAATTGGCGCAAGGGGCCATGCCGTCCCTGTCTGAGATGGAATATGCGCTGGTGGTGGCGGGCAATGCGTTTTCGCGCTGGACGGTGCGCTGCATGGATGCGGCGGGCTTGAGCGGCCTCACCGCGTTGGAAGTTCAGGTGTTGCACTCAACCAACCATCGGGAACGGGAAAAAACGTTGGGGGATTTGTGCACCATGCTAAATATAGAAGACACCCATCTGGTCAGCTATGCGATAAAAAAACTGGTAAAATTAAAGCTGGTGCGCAGTGGAAAACGGGGCAAGGAAAAAACCGTACGTATTGCGAAAAAGGGGGTTGAGGCGTGTGAGAAATACAAAAATGTGCGTGAGGGATTGCTGATTTCCAGTATCAAATCCATGGGCGTCGAAGCGCAGGACGTGAGCCAGATTGCCGGGCTGCTGCGAGCACTGAGCGGGCAATACGACCAGGCTGCCCGGGGGGCGGCTAGTTTGTGAGGGTGTGCACTAACTAAAATCAATTGGGAGAATCGATATTACTTTCTCACCCCAACTACTTGTTATTCCTACTTCCATCTCATGTTTGTCATTCCCGCCATTGCGGGAATCCATTTCTCAACGATTTCGGTCATGGTTTAGGGTGTAAAAAACGCCTCAAACAAGGATAAACTAACTTTAAGAATTTACCTCACGATGGATTCCCGCTGTTGCGGGAATGACAAAGTTGTGGCGCGGCGAGTTTGTGAGTTAAACGGTAATCAAATCTCTTTTCAAAGCCATAGAAATTATATTTATTGCGCAGGATTCCAAGTCTTCAATAAATCGTTTTCTGCTCTTGAACCGCCTGGAATCCCTACGCTTATGCACCAATGCAACAGATTTTGGGCATTTTTTTTGCCCTTCGGAATGAGATTCAGGGAAACGAATGAAGTGGTGTAGATCGATCAGCTTCCGGCCACCTCTACCAGGCCAATCAATGAAGATTTGGTACATTTCTGGATCAAGTCCTTCTAATTTTTCGACCAGCCATGAAATGGTTGCTTTCGCTTTCTTGCCTTCTGGAGTATTAATTTCCAATTCAAATATATGGCTGCAAGCCTTTAGGTCTGACGTGATTTTAAGTGTTGATTTGTTCTCCTTAAATTGAAAGCATGCAATTAGGGCATACTCACTTGATAGAAGTTTTTTCTCAAAATTCCTTCGTTCACTGGGTGAGGCTCGATTTCCAGCTGCATGACGAATATCTACACCGCTGGGAATGATGCCATTTAGTTTAGTGCAAAGATCACGCCGTTCCTGCTCCCACGCTTGAACTATTGCAGTTAGGCCCGGAGTGGTGCTTTGGAACCCCATTGCAGTGTCTGCTGATTCTACAAAATTTGGCCAATCGGCTGGCATTGCGTCAAATGTTTCAACGCCTGATTTGTCAGTTCCCATGTAGCGTATTGCGTGTTGTAGGACTGCAATTTCTGCAGAATTACAACCGTGTTTGGAGCCGATAAAGAGGCCAATCGCATTTCGAATTTCTGACCAACTTAAGTGGAATATCTTACGTTGTCTGCGCTTATTACCTGCTAGGTGGTAAGGTAGTTCTTTGGAGCTGGCAGCATATTCGTTTGATATTGAAATTACTGAATCTACAGCCAATTTCTGCGCTAAATCGGCATATTCTTGAATTTGATCAGGTCTAATCGGATTGCCGTCTGCTTTAGCTTCTATGAATGCAGACCATGTTTTGGCCCCTCTTTGGCAAACAATTAATCCATCCGGAATTTTTCGTGGCAGGTTCGGAGCGCTAAAATGAGGTTCCATGTAGCTTTTGTAAGAACATGTCTTTCCAGAACCGTACCCGCAATATTTTAGTATTTCTCCGCGAAATTCAGGTACAATTTCCATGACGGACATGAAAACAGATAACAGCCTCCTTTCAGGTTTCTTGAAAGACGGAATAAGTTGCGGGCGATTTTCGGTGACTAGATTAGATATAGCTTTCATCTTTTCCCTCAATTGAATGCTTTCTATCGAGGGAAGATTGAATGACTATATTTCATATGTCCAGTTCAATTTATATAGATCGTTTCACTTCAACCCCTCAAACCAATCCATGGCCATTGTGGCCCATCCTTTCGGAACACCGTGACCGCCAGTGTGGAGGGCTAGCTCGAGGGCTGAGTTGGGGGTGCATCTGGTCCATTTGCGGCGCCAGAATTTGCCCTCGGTGATAAAGGAATCAGCGCGCATTTGTTTGCAGCCGTTTACCTGCCGCATGATTTGCAGGCTATAAAACACATCCCCCTGAATGAGGTTTATGCCCCGTAACGGGCGGCCTTCCAGGGGCACTGTTTTGTCGCGCCAGCCGTGGGTGTGGAGCATTCTCACCGGGCCTTTGCAATCTGCGGCATCCGGATGAGGGCGCCAGAAAGCCCCGGCGACTGGTGCATAGGCGCGGGCGACAGAGGGGTCTTCGCAAGCCAGATACCAGGCTAAGGATCCACCGATGGAAAAGCCGCTCATCAAGATATTATCGCGGTCAATATTGTGGCGCTTTGCGGCGTCTTCCAGCACTTCTTTAATGAATTTCATCTCGTCCCGGTGGGTTGGTTGATTCGGGAAAAATGCCCATGAAGCTCTAAAATTAGTGCCAGGGGGTTTGGTAGCGTTTGGTGCAATAATCGCATATCCACGATCAAGAAAAGCATCGACCATGCCCTTGTTTTTCAAGGTGCCCGAGCCTGAACTACCGTAGCCGTGAAAAAATATCAGAGCGGGAACAGGGGTGGCAGAAGGATTGTCGGGAAGGCGAATGACATAATCACCCATGGAGGTTTTGCACATATCCTGGGCAGTGCCGCAGTTTTGTTTGGCATCAACGGGCCCTAACAAAAAGGCTAAAGCAGATAAAACCAGGCCAGGCAACAGAATGAATTGTTTGAATAATGACACGAAATAATACCGATTGATGGGATGAGGATTCTTGAGTATGGCCAAAAATTTCCTGCAAGCCTAATCACAATTCGGTTGATTAATTTGATGCCAATTTATGTGACAGGAATTTCACTCGCCTTGAGGGGGCAAAAACTTTATAAAGGCGGAATGTCAATTTGGTCTGATACAAGTAATTTTCTTTCATCAACTGCGGCGGAGGCGTTTTCCACCGTGGTGGAGAATATCCGCACGTTTTTTGAAGGAAATGCTGAAACGCGTAAACGGGTATCGTTTTCAGTCGCGATAATCGCGCTTTCAGCGAAAATGGCCAAGGCCGATGGAGTCGTGAGCCAAGTCGAAGTGGAAGCTTTTCGCGAAGTATTCGACGTGCCGGCGGAGGAATTCAAGAACGTTTCGCGGTTGTTTAATCTGGCAAAGCAGGACGTGGCGGGATTTGATTCCTATGGCGCTCAGGTGCGCTC
>QILU01000094.1 GCA_003233475.1 Ahrensia sp. | reverse complement strand
TCGCGCCTGGTGTTCAACACCCAACCGACCATAGGGAAGGCAGAGGTAGTGATGAATTCTTCTCGTTTAACCCATTCTTTTTTGACCGCAGGAAACACATATTCAATGGCCCATCTTTTGGCCTGGTTCTCTTGACGAATATCTTCAATCCCACCTTTTTGAAAGGCGATAAACATGGCGTTTTGATCGCCAAAATAAGTGTATTTCCGACGATCCACATTGTAGCGCCCTTTGCGCGTTGGGGTGTCTTTTGCCCAGTAATCTTTCACCCGTTCCCATTCAATTGAGGAACCCGGCTGGAATTTTGAAATTTTATAGGGGCCGCTGCCCAGCGGGGGTTCAAGCGTGGGTTGGGTAATATCGCGCTTTTTGCCATCTTTATCGACCCCTTCCCACCAGTGCTTGGGTAAAATGGGCAAGTCTCCCATAATAAAGGGCAGTTCCCGGTTGTTCTTCTGGTCAAAAACGAAGGTCACCTCAAGCGGGTTGTTGATGACAACTTCTTTAACATTGGCGAAATAACGCACATGCTGGGGTGAATTCTTCCGCAAAATATCCATCGACCATTTGACGTCTTCAGCCGTAATTGGTTTGCCATCATGCCAGCGGGCATTTTTGTTAATGCGATAGGTGGCTGAGGAATAATCCTTTGGAAAACTGAATTCGCTGGCGATAAGGGGGTGGGATACGGCTGATTCATCAATGCCTTGCGCCATCAACGTATCCCACAACAATCCACCAGAAGCTGTCAGGCCAGCCGCTGCCGTTCCTTTAACGATAAACGGGTTGAAACTGTCATAGGTTCCCTGCACTGCGGAATTCAGCACACCGCCCTTGGGTGCGTCAGGGTTCACATGCTCATATTGAGTGAAATTATTCGGGTATTTTGATTTGCCGATCAGCGACGTGGTTTTGTGCCACACCGTTTCTTGCGCTAAACTCCAGTTCGGGCTTGTTGTTACCTGCGCGATAAACAGCAAAGTGAAGGCGGCAAACAGGGCTTTTTTGGGCAAAATCACGGAGGCGCTCCAGCGGCAACAATTATCTGTACTACGTTGAGTGAAGTGCCGCTAACGGTCAAGTTACGTTATTGTCAGAGTTCCGGTTCTTGACGCTTCTATTTCCGCCCCAATTTCGGACACAAAAAACCGGGCGATGATCTTCCACCATGCCTGGGTTCTTTTCAATCGCTTCAACGGTTCGCTTAACCTTCAGGAAGTGGTGCCGGAGTTGCGGCCAGCGAGCGAAGATAACCAATAAGGGCTGCCCGCTGTTCGGTCTTTTTCAGCCCGGAAAAACCCATTGATGTACCCTTCACATAGGCTCTGGGCTTATACAGATATCCGTTCAATTCGGCAAAGGTCCAGGTTTTGCCTTCACTATATTTTCTTAATGCGCTGGAATATCTGAACCCCTCAACACTTGCTATTGCGCGGTTAACCACACCATAGAGGCCCGGTCCAACTTTCTTTTTACCGCCTTCAACAAAAGCATGGCAAGCGGCGCATTTTTTAGCAATTTTTTCACCCGCCGCCAGATCAACCGAAGCCAGCATTGCTGCAATTGGCTCAATACTTGGCTCCGTTGGTTTTGCTGCCTCGGCCTCTTTTCCTTCAGAAGGACCGCCTTCAATTGCAAAGCCCGGTTTTTCCGGATTTTTAGTGCGGTAGATTTCATCCGACAGGAAAGTCACCCCAAGCACCACAAATGCGACGGCGAGAACTGCTGCAAATATTTTATTCCATTCAAACGACGACATGCGTTAAGGCTCCAGATGCACGGGAATGCGGGGTTTTGTTTTCAGAAACCAGTCTTCCTGAAATTCAATTGGTAATTTCGCGCGAAACTATGTCTTTTACACCGGCGTTGCAACACCTATAAGACCCCATCCCATGAGACTTATTGTCCTAGGGTCAGAAAAATACAAATAAGGTTTGCCCGAATTTCCATGAATACTTCTTCCATAATTGTTTTGATACCGGCCCGAATGGCGTCCACCCGCCTGCCGGGCAAGCCATTGGCTGATATTGCCGGGGTACCCATGATAGTGCAGGTAATGCGCCGCGCGCTTGAGGCAGATATTGGCCGTGTGGTCGTGGCAACCGATACACGTGAGGTACTGGACGCGGTGAAATCCCACAATGGCGAGGCGGTTATGACTCGCACAGATCATGTCTCCGGTTCTGATCGTATTTGGGAAGCCCTTTTGGCACTCGACCCCGAAAATAAGATAGAGACGATACTCAACCTGCAGGGTGATTTGCCCACAATTGACAAAGCGTCCATTCGCGCCAGCCTTGCGCCCTTGAACAACCCCGAAGTGGCGCTTTCCACTCTGGCCACTGAAATCACGGAAAAAAGCGAGCGCACCAACCCCAATGTGGTGAAACTGGTGGGCACCCGTGTCTCAAAGCATATATTGCGGGCGCTCTATTTTACCCGCGCAACAGCACCCCACGGGGAAGGCCCGCTTTATCATCACATTGGCATTTATGCCTGGCGACGCGCCGCCCTGGAGCGGTTTGTAAATCTTCCCCCTTCCGCTTTGGAATTGCGGGAAAAGCTTGAACAGCTGCGCGCATTGGAAGATGGAATGCGGGTGGATGCGGCCCTCGTTGACACAGTTCCATTGGGTGTTGATACTCCCGCGGATTTAGAGCGAGCCATAACTATTCTTTCGTAACACCCGAGCGAAGCTCTCGAAACAAAAGCAGGAAAACATGTCCAATCGATCAGGCACAATAGCATTTCAGGGGGAACCCGGCGCGAATTCAGACACGGCTTGCCGCAATGTATATCCAAATATGGAGCCTTTGCCGTGCCCGACGTTTGAAGATGCGTTTGATGCGCTGAAATCTGGCACCGCCGATCTGGCAATGATTCCCATAGAAAACACACTGGCCGGGCGGGTGGCGGATATTCATCATCTCCTGCCCAATTCCGGGTTTCATATCATTGGCGAGTATTTTTTGCCGATTCATTTTCAACTTATGGCCCTGCCGGGGGTTGAAATCGGTGATATTAAAACCGTTTATTCCCACATTCATGCCCTTGGCCAATGCCGCGCTATTATCCGCGACAATGGCTGGAAGGGTGTGGTTGCCGGGGATACAGCGGGCGCGGCGCGCATGATTGCTGAAAATGGAGATCGTAATTCTGCCGCCCTTTCTCCCAAACTGGCGGCTGAACTTTATGGCATGAACATATTGCGCGAGAATGTGGAGGACGCCGATCACAACACAACCCGTTTTGTCGTGTTGTCCCGTGATGAGGAAATCCCCGATGTTGATGCCGGCCCGGCGGTCACCACTTTCGTGTTCAAGGTACGCAATGTACCGGCAGCCCTTTATAAGGTCATGGGCGGGTTCGCCACCAATGGGGTAAACATGACCAAGCTGGAGTCCTATCAAGGGGGCGGAACTTTCACAGCCACCCTGTTCTACGCCGATATCGAGGGTCATCCCGATCAGCAGAACGTAAAATTCGCGCTGGAGGAGATGGAATTCTTCTGCGATGAGAAAACAATCCTGGGGGTATACCCTTCCGCGCGGGAACAAATTATCTGATTGTATGACCAGCGCTGCTTGAGGTTGTGTAAATACTGGCTCAACCCCTTGCCAATTGTATTGTCGGCGACTATATGTTTAGAAAATCTCAGGCATTTGTCAGAGTGGGTCCCCCGGGAACCCGCTCTTTTTTATGCCTGATCCAATATACTCCAACTCAATTAATCTGGGCTGCATGAACACCGAAATCACAACAGACGATATATCCGCCGCCAAACGCCTTGTGCGTGAGGAAGGTGTTGATGCGCGTGTTGCAGCGGTTGTGGCCCCGGTGATTGAGGATCTTGGGTTTCGTCTTGTGCGTGCCCGCATGGTGGATCACAATGGATTGACCATGCAAATCATGGCTGAGCGCCCCGACGGCACCATGTCTGTTGGCGATTGCGAGCTTATTTCCAAAGCACTTTCCCCGGTGCTCGATGTGGAGGATCCGGTGGTGGGTGCCTATAGTCTGGAACTCTCATCCCCCGGCATAGATCGCCCGCTGGTGCGCCGCAGTGATTTTGATACCTGGGCGGGTCATGTTGCAAAAATTGAAACGGCCTATCTGGTTGAAGGCCGCAAACGCTTTCGCGGTCACTTGATCAAGGTAGAGGGCAATGCTGTTCTGCTTCGCCGTGACAACGCCGCCACGGGTGAAGAAAAAGAAATCAGCGTCCCGCTGGAAGCTATATCAGCCGCAAATCTTGTGCTCACAGATGAACTTGTCCGCGATGCGTTAAAGCGTGACAAGGCGCTGCGGGCAGCCAACGAAAACGAACAACAAACGGAGAAAACCCATGGCAGTTAGCGCCAACAGACTTGAATTGATGCAGATCGCGGAAGCGGTGGCGCGCGAAAAATCCATTGATAAGTCCAT
>QILU01000113.1 GCA_003233475.1 Ahrensia sp. | reverse complement strand
GACAAACACGTTCTCGTGGTTGGCGGTGGCAACACCGCTGTTGAAGAAGCGCTTTATCTTTCCGGCATTGCAGCAAAAGTAACAGTTGTTCACCGCCGGGATGAATTCCGCGCCGAACGGATATTGCAAAATCGCCTGTTCAAGAAGGAAAATATTGAGATTATCTGGGATACTGAATTGAAGGAGATCACTGGCAAAGACGGCCTCATGCCCTCTGCAAACGGGGTGGTTCTCCACAACCGCAAAACGGGTAAAACCACTAAAATGCCCATGGACGGCATTTTTATTGCCATCGGCCACGCCCCGGAAGTTGGCCTGTTCAAAGACCAACTCAAGTTAAGGCCCTCGGGTTATCTTTGGACGGCACCTGATTCCACCGCCACGGAAATTCCCGGCGTCTATGCTGCCGGAGACGTGACCGACGACATCTTCCGCCAGGCTGTTACCGCCGCCGGCTTGGGGTGCATGGCGGCCATGGAAAGCGAGAAATATCTGGCTGAGAAAGAAAGCTCTTAGGAATTCAGATCACATAGAAAAATATCTCCTCCCCCTCTTGCCCCTTACCCTCTTCCCCTGCAAACTCAGGTTGAGGACATTTAACCCAATCACGGAAATTCCCCATGCCCTTGGATTGGGATAAACTTCGAATTTTTTATAAAGTCGCCAAGGCGGGGAGTTTCACCCACGCTTCCGAAAAACTACATCTCAGCCAATCCGCGATCTCCCGCCAGGTCTCCAATCTGGAATCAGAAGTGGGTGTTCCCCTTTTTCACCGCCATGCCCGGGGCCTGATCCTCACCGAACAGGGAGAAATTCTGTTTCAGGCAGCCGAAGATGTAACCGACAGGTTGGAAAATGCCACGAGCAAGCTCACGGATTTTCGCGCTGCCCCAAAGGGCACGTTACGGGTAACCACCACCGTTGGCTTAGGCTCAGCCTGGCTGGCTATTCGTTTGCATGAATTCATCGATTCCCATCCGGACATTCAAATCGAACTCATTTTGGACAATACCGAATTGGATCTGGGCATGCGACAGGCAGATTGCGCCATACGTCTGCGCCAACCCCAACAACCAGATCTTATCCAACGCAAACTCTTCACCGTGCATTTTCATGTTTATGCCACCCAGGAATATATCGACCGCTTTGGCACCCCCCAATCGCCTGACGACCTGGAAGACCACCGTATCATTGTCTGGGGAGATAAAACCCCCGGCTATCTGTCTGACGTGAACTGGATGCTGACGGCTGGAATGCCCCCAGGCAAAAGCCGCACTCCGGTGTTAAAAATCAACTCAATTCTCGCCATCAAACGCGCCGTGCAGCGCGGCGCCGGAATTGCCCTTTTGCCCGACTATTCTGTGAATGAAGACACCGGGCTCATACCCGTAATGACAGAAACAAATGTGCCAAGCTTTGATACCTATTTCGCCTATTCAGCAGAATTGCGCCATTCTGCCCGTTTGGGAGCCTTCCGGGATTTCCTGCTCACCCAGGCAAAAAGCTGGAATTTCTAGCTCGATCACCAGCCATGCATCCAGCGCATAGCACATATGCATAGTTTAGCATTGAAAAAATTAAGCACTCGCACCATATGTCTGTTTGAGAGACGGCAATGGTTACCTCCTCCCAACCAGTCGTCTATCCTATGGTAGATAAGGATTCTCCTCCCGAATCCCTCTACCCATTCTATAGCCGGGCCCATAGTGGTCCGGCTTTTTTTCACCCTTTTGGCTTCATTTTTACTGATTGGAACCCAATTTAATAACCACAATTCACTTCCGTTGACGTAAACCGCAGAAAAATGCGTTTGCCCCCTTTATTCCGACGAAATACACGTCTAAGACGGAACAATAGATAGCGCAGGTGAACCCTGTTTGTTAGAAATTCAATTGAAGATCATCCGCCGTGTCCACCCTGGAAACGGCAAATTGATCTTCTGAAATCAGGCAGAATATGGCCTCCCTGGGGAAAATGGTTTTCCCGAATTTGGAGTAAATTTTCACGCCGCCGTGAGTAGAATAAGCTGTTTCTCACGAAAGAATTGAATTGCCATCTAACACTCGAAGGTGCACTTGTTAGAGTAGGGGTGAGCTTCTGTCGCAGGCAGCCGCCCCGGGGGTCAAACTTCCCTCAGGTTTGGCCCCCACCTGTTTTCTCCCTCAGCTCGTTCATTCCCCGGCAGTCTTTCAAACCCCGGATTCTTCGTTTTCATTGCTCCGCAATGGGGCGGGTCAAACTTCCTTCACCTTTGGCCCCCACCTTTTTTATCTCCTAATTTAATGTAATACAGATCCCCACCTCCTCCTTGTGGGGAGGTCGAAACTTGCGGCAGCAAGGTTCGGGTGGGGGTATGAGTAACCCTCAAAAATCCGTCGTTTGACTACGATTTCTACCCCCACCCGAACCCTGTCTGCGACAGCGTTCGACCTCCCCACAAGGAGGAGGTTAGGACCAAATAGTCTTTCCAAGCCCTAAAAATATTGCTCCCCAAATGTCGATTAGCGCCCTCCCCGCTCGTCATAGTTTTGAAGGCAGGCCATTGCCAAGTGGTTTGGGTTTCGAAACACTGAACAGCATTGATAAGGAAACATTCCCATGCGCTATACATTTCTACTTTACAGCGATCAAAAGAACGCCCCGGAGCAAACCGAAAAGCAAAAACAAGAAGCCCTAAAAACCTTCGGCGCCTATATCGGCGCCTTGAAACAGGCCGGTGTTTTTGTTGATACCGACTGGTTGCAACCTACCGAAACGGCGACAACCATAAGCATGGTCGGCGGTAAGAAGCGGGTACAGGATGGCCCTTTTGCCGAAACCAAAGAACAACTGGGTGGCTATTTTGTTGTTGACGTTCCCGACCTTGATGCAGCGTTAGGGTGGGCCGAAAAATGCCCCGGTGCTTATTTTGGTAATGTTGAAGTTCGTCCATCGGCCATGCCCGAAGGGCAAAAATGAATCAGGACATACAGGCACGCGCGGCAGAAGTTGCGCGTGCTTCCTACGGCAAATTGCTCGCCGTGCTGGCCAAACAAACCAGCGACATCGCGCTTGCCGAAGACGCCCTTGCGGAAGCCTTTGCCCGCGCATTAGAGACCTGGCCGCGTGATGGCACACCGCAAAAACCGGAGGCCTGGCTGCTCACCACCGCCCGCAATAAAATGCGCGATCAGTTCAAAAGTGCCGCGCATCGAACCAGCGTTTCAATTGATGATATCGACCCCGCTATGCACGATCTTGACCCCCACAATATTCCAGACGAGCGGTTGCAGCTTTTGTTCGTTTGCGCCCACCCGGCGATAGACGAAAACATTCGCACCCCCTTGATGCTGCAAACGGTTTTGGGCCTGGAAGCCAGCCAGATCGCCAGTGCATTTCTCGTCCCGTCCTCCGCCATGGCCCAGCGCCTGGTGCGCGCTAAAAAGAAAATCAAAAACGCCCGCATACCGTTTGTTGTGCCTGAAAAAAGCCAAATGCCAGAGCGATTGGAAGCGGTATTAGAGGCCATCTATGGAGCCTTTGCGATTGATAGTAACGCCCCAAACAAAGACGAGGATTTAGGGCTGGAAGCCTTATTCTTAGCCGACCTTCTGGTCGAACTGCTGCCAGATGAAGCCGAAGTTTTAGGGTTGGGGGCACTCTTAAATTATGTTGCATCCCGCCGCCGCAAAGGCGGGAAATTCATTCCTCTTAGCGAGCAGGATCCAACAGAATGGAACGCCCACCGCGCCCAAAGAGCCGACAATCTCCTTGTCCGCGCCAAACACCAAAACCAATTGGGCCGCTTCCAATTGGAAGCCGCAATCCAATCGGTTCACAGCGAGCGGCGAAACACCGGCAAGACAGATTGGGTATCAATCGTTCAACTCTATGAAGGCCTGCTGCAACTCGCCCCGACAATCGGTGCAGCCGTTGCCCAAGCGGCGGCTATTGGTGAAGCCTATGGCGCGAAAGCCGGGCTGAACCGATTTGGGCAAATCGACCAACTTACCATCAACAATCACCAAGCCGCCTGGGCCGCCCGCGCCCACCTGTTGGCGGCGGCAGGTGAAGATAAAGCCGCCCGTGCAGCCTATGAAAAAGCCATTCAGCTCACATCAAACTCCCAGGTGCAGGCTTATTTAGAGATGCAGCAAAAGCGTTTCTAAATTATTTTAGGCTGGCACAAAACCGCTGAATGCGCTCGCAGGCCGTTTTCAGGCTATCTATATCGGAGGCATAGGATACCCGAAAATTCGGCCCGAGACCGAAAGCAGAACCTTGAACGACCGCAACCCCTTCCTGTTCCAACAGCGCTGTTACAAAATCCTCATCCGTCTCCAATACTTTGCCACTCTCAGTGGTTTTACCCATCAAATCCTTACAAGACGGAAACACATAAAACGCGCCATCCGGCTTTGGGCATTGCAAACCCGTGCATTGGTTGAGCATCGAAACCACCA
>QILU01000067.1 GCA_003233475.1 Ahrensia sp. | reverse complement strand
GGCCAAAGGGCGGAAGAGAACCAGGTGTCGAGAACGTCGGGGTCTCTGAAAAGATAAATAGTTTTGGAATCTACTTGGGCAAGTTTAATGGCGTCGTCCGAGCTATCGGCAAATCCAACTTGCATTTGATAAAATGCTTCGGCAACTTTAACAATTTCTGCTTCTGATTTTTCTACAAAAAACTCAAATCGCTTCCTCTCTTGATGCCCAGAAAGCGCCGTATATCCGACATCTCCAGGCTCATAAGCACTTCCGCGTTCAATCTTCTTTGGCCCATACCAAACTGGTATCCGGTGCCCCCACCACAATTGCCGCGAGATACACCAGGGCTGGATGTTTTCCATCCAGTTAAAATATGTGTTTTCCCACATCTGCGGCACAAACTTTGTGCGGCCTTCTTTCACCGAGGCAATGGCCGGTTCTGCCATCGTTTTAGCATCCACATACCATTGATCAGTCAGCATTGGCTCAATCACCACCCCGGAGCGATCACCAAACGGCTGGGCAATCACCTTATCCTCTACCCCGCGATAGAAACCCAACTCCTCAATTTCCTTCAACACCAGTTTACGAGCAACAAACCGATCAAGCCCTTTGTAATGTTCCGGCACATTATTTTCTGGCGTAACGATCATCTTCGCCTGCCCATCCATCAACGGAATAAGCGGAATGTTATTTCGCCGCGCCACCTCATAATCATTGAAATCATGGGCGCCAGTAATCTTCACCGCACCAGTGCCAAATTCCGGGTCAGGATACTCATCGGCAATAATCGGAATACGGCGCTCTGCAATGGGCAATCGTACCATTTTTCCGATCAGGTTCTTGTAACGTTCGTCCGATGGATGCACCGCAACTGCCCCATCTCCCAGCATTGTTTCAGGTCGCGTAGTGGCAATGACAATTTCTTCGATGCCATCAACAGGCCCATCAACCAGCGGATAGGCGAACGACCACATATGCCCATCGACATCTTTTTGCTCCACCTCAATATCGGAAATCGCGGTTTGAAAAACAGGGTCCCAGTTGACCAAACGCTTGTCTTTATAAATCAGCCCTTCCTCATAGAGCCGCACAAACACATCGAGAACCGCATCTGAAAGACCCTCATCCATGGTGAACCGCTCACGGCTCCAATCACAAGAAGCACCCAGCCGTTTCAACTGGTTGAAGATCAAGCCGCCGCTCTCTTCCTTCCATTCCCAAACCTTCTCAACAAATTTCTCCCGCCCCATGGCATGGCGGTCTGGTTCGTTTCGTTCAGCCAATTGCCGCTCCACCACCATTTGTGTGGCGATACCCGCGTGATCCATGCCTGGTTGCCAAAGCACATTTTTGCCGCGCATGCGCTCAAAGCGAATGAGAATATCCTGCAACGTGTTGTTCAGCGCGTGCCCCATGTGCAGGGAACCGGTCACATTGGGAGGTGGTATGGCAATGGAGTATGTTTCCGCGCCTTCTTTTGCTCCCGCACCAGCGATAAAGGCCTCCGCCTCATCCCACAATTTGGCAATACGGGGCTCGACTGTGGCGGCGTCATAATTCTTATCAAGCATTACTTTATCTCAAATGGCGGGATGCGCAATTCAGGTATGGAATATCCATCTGTCTAAAGACAAACCTGCACATCAAGTCAACAAACTTTGAGATCGGCCTCGCTTTATTTTATTAGGATACGGTTTTGCGCCCGCGGGATACCGCTTCAATTTCTTCGCGCACCAGTTTTTCCACCAGGGTTGGAAGATTGTCGCTCAACCATTGACGAATGGTCGGGCGCATAATTTCGGAGAGAAGATTTTGTATCTCGTCCGATTTCTCGTGCATCATTGTCGAAGCCATTTCCTGAGCGATGGCATTTGTGGTGGGAAACAGCGGCCCGCTTGCAAATCCGGTTGCCGGTCCGGTTGTATGAGTTGTGGAAACAGGTGCGATAATTGGAGCCGGTTTCATAACCACTTTTGCCTGTATAGCAGCCTTTTCGGCAGCAAGAATTTCCATCTGCAATTTACCCTGGCTGCGATATTTGTTCAGCCGTTCGTCCGCTGTTAGCCCGGCACCTGTAGCAGTGAGTTCGGCATGCATTTTCGCAGTTTTTTCCTGCATCGAAATTTTTTCTTTAGCAACGGGGGACACGGGGGCCGAAGCGGTTGGGGCAAGGACTTCTTGTTGGGGCAAATCAATGTCACCCAATTCGGCTTGCAGAGCGGCCTGCAACTCCATTTCGTTTATATTTTCTTCACTCGGCTGTCCGCTCGTGGTGCTCAGATTGCTGTTGGAATGGGAGTCTGGATAGGTGTAACGCTCGCGCTCACTCGTGTTGTCATCAGACGGTTCATCATCAGCAATTATCTGCTTAATCGAAGCCAGAATTTCTTCCATGGAAGGTTCTTCAACTGTATCCGAATCCGGCAGTTGTTTTGCGGTATTACCAACCGTGGACGCCATATGAATTCCCCTTCTGTGCACACTGTGTTTGCCCACATTGCGCTGCTCTGTTTCATAAACTTGGATCTGTCGCAAAACAAAGCCAATGATTCGCGCCGACTATACCCGAAGAACCGTGAAATCGTTAAGTATTTTATGACGGAGCGTTATTGCGTAAAAGCCCTACTCATCTTCCAGATGGCGTGCGCAGGCCAAACCAGAGATCTTTCACAACCTTATAATTTTCCTTCGGCTCGTAGTAGCGAACCGCAAGCCGCAGATTCTGGCTACTCAACCGCCCCACCGATGCAGCCAATGCATAACCTGCGTCGATCTGGTCTTTGCGTGCACTTAACAGACTTAACTGAGCATTTAGCAGCTGGCTTTGTTGGGTCAACACTTCCAGTTGGGTGCGTTGCCCGACATTGCGCTCCTCGATCACTCCGGAAAGGGCCAGGCGAGCCGCTTTCACCTGTTGCCGGTTGGCCGAAACATTCAACCTGGATGAATTGAGTTGAGACCAGGACTGAACCACGGCTGTTCTTACCTGATCGCGGGCTACATCCACTTCAATGCGCGATTGCGCAAGGGCTTGTTTACTTTCGCGAACACTGGAGCTGGCAGCACCCCCCTGATAAAGAGGGACGGACAAATTGAGCGTGGCGGACAGGCTTGATCTGCGGTTGCCATTGCCCCCCTGGTTAAATGTTCTTTGCGCATTTCCCTGCAGTTCCAGGGTGGGTAAAAATGCCCCTTCTTGAATTTTCACACCGAAAGCTGCCGCATCCACGGAATATTTTGCCAGGCGAATTGCCGGATGCTGGGAAGTGGCAATTTTCAATGCACTGTCCAAACTGGCGGGATACAGGCGCACCGGATTGCCCGGCCAGCTCAAATTCGAAGGTCTGCGGCCAATTAATTGGAAATAGACCGCCTTCGCCCCCTCCAATTGGGCTTGCGCTGCGGAAACGGTTGCCTGGGCTGCTGCCCGTTGGGCACGACTTTGGGCAACATCGGTTAAAGTACCCTCCCCCACATCGAGCCGCGCCTGGGAAGAACGAAGTTGCTCCGACAGGAAACTCAGGTTTTTACGGCGAATGGACAATTGTTCGATGGCAACCAGCACATCAACATAGGCAGTTGCTGCAGATTGCAACACTGTTTGCTCCACCCGGCGCAATTGCTCGCGGCTGCCGCGAATTCTTGCCTCAGCAGCTTCGATGCTATTTACGGTGCGAAATCCGTCGAAAATGACCTGACTGATAGTTATTCCATAACCATAGGGGTTTGAAGTTGTGGATGAATTACTGCCGGAGAGGTTGCTTGTTGAAGAAACAAAACCCCAATCGGCACCGCCGGTTATGGTGGGGCGATACCCGGCCTTGGCCTGCGGCAATTGCTCATCAGCAACCCGCGTGGCGGCGCGCTGTGCATTCAACTCGGAATTGTAATTGTATGCAGAAGCAAGAGCGGCGGCAATGGTTTCAGCGCGTACTGAGGTGCTGCCGGAAAGAACCAGCGCAAACCCGACAACAAACCCACTAACTCGCACACACGAACGCATACTAAAACCTCAAACAAATAACGAGTAATGAAAACTAATCCCGCGGCAGCTACAACTCGCTGCATGACAAACAAGCTAACGTTTGAGACTTTGGGTTCAAGTTAAACATTCGAAATGTTGGGTTTATGCACAGATCAGTATTATTCCGCGCCCGTTTCAAAGGCAATTCCGTCGATTAGAATACAAACTCAGCCGTCTGCTCAAAACCCGGAAGGGGCATTACGGCGCAGTTAAACGCTGTTCGCGCACTCACAAAATCGTTTTCGCGGGTGTAAAGTTTGGCGGCACCGGCATTACCGGTTCCTTCAACCACCACCATGCGCCCGCCTTCCTTCAATTGGTCGATCAGGCTTTGGGGCAGAACCTGCACCGCTCCGCTCCGCCAACGAAAATTACATCATACGGCCCTTCTTTGTCGTAGCCATTTTCCAACGGCCCGTTAACCACCACGGTGTTGTCATAACCCAATTCTGTGAGGGTTTTGGTGGCTTGTTCCGCCAGTTCCGGATCGCACTCCAGCGCCACAACCGAATTGCAAAGCCTGGAAATCACGGCGGTGGAATAACCGGTGGAGCAACCAACATCGAGAACGATATTGTCTTTTTTAATGTCGGCAAGCTGAAGCAGTTTCGACATGGACATTGCTTCCATTAAAAAGCGTTTTGTTCCGACTGAGGAAACCGGGA
>QILU01000045.1 GCA_003233475.1 Ahrensia sp. | reverse complement strand
AACCATTGGGTGCTGGTCACCACCATGCGGGTGTTCATGTGAACGGCTGGCACGTGAGGGTTCTGCGGGTGGGCGATCAGCGAAATTCCCGACGCCCAAAAGCGTGGGTCGTCTTCTCCGCCGGGCATTTGTTTGCGAAACTCTTCGGAGAATTCTCCATAAACTGTGGAGCAATGAACCCCGACTTTTTCAAACACCCGCCCCGCCATCATCGCCATAATACCGCCACCGCCCTTGCCCTTATTGCGCTTCCATGGGGTGCGGATAAAACGGCATGGCTCCCTGTCGGTCAGCGGGCCTTTGACATCGTCTTCGATAGCCTCATAGCTGGCGCAAATATCATCCCGCAGCTTTTGAAACCACGCTTCGGCAATCTTCTTTTTGCCTTCCATATCTTCAGGAAGACCCTTCGGCAGAGCGTTTCTGTCGCGCATGATTATTCGTCCGTTTTCAGCTTTATCATTTTGAAATTGTCATATTCCCACGCCCACTTGCAAGGTGCTAAGAGATTTTTGTTAAACTATTTTTACTTCTTGAGAAGCTGATGAATTTGGAAATTACCAGAGCAACATCTGAACGCGATAAATCCATCTGCTTTCGCCTGCGCCATATTGTGTTTGTGGAAGAGCAGGGGGTTCCAGTTGAATTGGAACTTGACGAGTTCGATGAGAATGGCGCGGTTCATTTTTTAGGGCGGCTGGGGGATGAACCCATTGCCGCATCGCGCATTCGCGTCTTTGATGATGTGGCAAAAATTCAGCGCGTTGTGGTGTTGAAGGATTATCGGGGAAATAATTTTGGCCACGAAATTATGCAGCACATGATCGCTTATATCTGCGCCGAAAATCTTGCCCCCACCATCGCTCTGGATGCCCAAACCTATGCTATGCCGTTTTATCAGGCGTTGGGCTTTATCGCGGAAGGCGAGGAATTTGACGATGCGGGAATTCTTCATGTGCGTATGGTGCAAAAGGTTTGAGTGGTAAGTTACTCTCTAACCTCCTCCTTGTGGGGAGGTCAAACGCTGTCGCAGACAGGGTTTGGGTGGGGGTAAGGGTGCCCAAGTATTCAGCAAAAGAGTACCCCCACCCGAAGCCGATTTCATCGCCTTCGACCTCCCCACAAGGAGGAGGTAGAGATCACGAGCCCAACTGCCGCAAAGCCTCCCCCGCAACCATCGCCACGCTTAATGCAAGGTTCAAAGAGCGCCCACTTTCCTGCATGGGAATGATCAATTCAGCATCAGTGGCCTGATGAACTGCCTCACTTGCCCCCACACTTTCGCGCCCAAAGATGATGCAATCATTGGCTTGAAACTCAAAATCTGTATAACTCTGGCTGGCCCTGGTGGTGAGCAAAATCAGCCGCCTTTGTTCACCCCCGCGCCATTCCTCAAAAGCCTCCCAATCATCATGGCGTTTGAGAACCGCCCGATCCAGATAATCCATCCCCGCCCGTTGCAAGCTTTTGTCATCCAGTCGAAAACCCGCCGGCTCGATAATATCTACCGCCAAGCCTAAGCATGCACCCAGGCGCAAAATTGTACCGGTGTTGCCGGGAATATCCGGCTGGAACAAAACTATTCTGGGGCGCATTATGGACAAGGTTTTAACAAACTAATCGTGGCGTGAATCACAATTCTATGATTATCTTGTCGCAAACCCAAATCAAAGCGCAATTCTATGCAACGCCTATTCTCATGGTTTGAAAGTCTCATTGAGCCGTTTCCTGTGGAAGAGCCTGAACAGCCGCCGCAGGGTTTTTTTGCGTTTTGCTGGCACTATTCCAAAAGCGCAAAATGGGCACTTATTCTTGTCTCCACCTTAAGTGCGGTAATTGCCGCCATGGAGATCGTGATGTTTTCATTTCTTGGCAACGTGGTTGAATGGCTGTCATCGGCCGATCGTTCAACATTCATGGAGCTCAATTCCGAAAAACTGATTTGGATGGGCCTGCTCATACTACTCTTTCTTCCGCTTGTGGAGCTGCTTAGTTCCATGCTGGTGCATCAAACCCTGTTGGGCAATTACCCCATGAGCATTCGCTGGCAGGCCCATCGCTATATGCTGGGGCAGTCCATGGGTTTTTATCAGGATGAATTCGCCGGACGCATCGCAACAAAGGTTATGCAAACAGCCCTTGGGGTGCGCGAAACCGTGATGAAGGTGCTGGATGTTTTTGTCTATGTGATTGCCTATTTTATTGGCGCGCTGGTGTTGATCGCCACCTTTGATATCTGGCTCATGCTGCCCTTCATTGGATGGTTGGCTATCTACATTTCGGTCATGGTTTTCTTCCTGCCCAAAATGTCAATAATCTCCCGCAAACAAGCCGATGCCCGATCCTTGATGACCGGGCGCATTGTGGACAGTTACACAAATATTTCCACAGTGAAACTGTTCGCTCATGGGGGTCGCGAGACCAGCTACGCTAAGGAATCCATGCAAGGGTTTTTGGACACGGTTCATCCGCAAATGCGCCTTTCCACCGGGATGCAGGTCACCATGACCACGTTGAACAACGCCCTGTTATTTTCCGTTGGCGCAGTCGCCATTACCCAATGGCTAAATGGCACTGTGACGGTGGCAGCGGTCGCCGTGGCCGCAGCTCTGGTCACCCGCCTTTCCGGCATGTCGCGCTGGATAATGTGGGAAATGGCGGGTCTGTTTGAGAATATCGGCATGGCGATTGATGGCATGAACACCATCGCCCGCGAGCGCGCCGTCATGGATATTGCAAACGCCAAACCCCTCAAGGTGGATCACGGAAAAATTGTATTTGATGGGGTGACATTCAATTATGACAAACACGGCAGTGTCATTTCAAACATGAATTTAACCATGGCACCGGGGGAAAAAATTGGCCTGATTGGTCGCTCCGGCGCGGGTAAAACCACCATAATGAACATCCTGCTTCGCCTTTACGATATTGATAAGGGCGCAGTAATGATCGACGGGCAAAACATCGCCAGCGTGAGCCAGGAAAGCCTGCGCGCGCAAATTGCGGTGGTCACCCAGGACACCTCTTTGCTGCATCGCTCGGTGCGCGAAAACATCGCCTACGGTCGGCCCGATGCCAGCGAAGAAGCCATCATCGCCGCCGCCAAAAAAGCCAATGCCCATGATTATATCATGGAGCTGGAAGACAATGATGGCCGCAAGGGCTATGATGCGAAAGTCGGAGAGCGCGGGGTAAAACTCTCCGGCGGTCAGCGCCAGCGCATCGCCATTGCCCGTGTGTTTTTGAAAGATGCACCTATCCTGATTTTAGACGAGGCCACCTCTGCACTGGATTCAGAAGTTGAAGCCATCATCCAGGAACAATTGTTTAATTTGATGGAGGGCAAAACGGTTCTCGCCATCGCCCACCGGCTTTCCACAATAGCCAATATGGATCGTTTGATCGTGCTCGACGAAGGCAAGATCATCGAACAGGGAACCCATGATGAGTTGATAAAATCCAAAGGCCTCTACGCGTCCTTGTGGGCCCGCCAGAGTGGCGGTTTTTTACAAACCGAAAGCGAAGTGGCCGCGGAATAATTGCTTACTGAATTATTTCAATCGTGTGTGCAACATCTTGCAAACAGCTATTCCAACCACCAAAAACATAGAGACATTATCCCCTTCAAGCTATTACTTTGAGCCCATGAACCGTTTCTTCCGATTCTTTGAAAATATTTCCCAGCCATTCGATCTGCCGGACCCGGGTCGACCACCTGCTGAGGGGCTGGGTTTCATTCTGCATTATGCTCGCCATGTGAAGGGTGGGTTTATTGCCATGTTGGTTCTGGGTGGGCTGACGGCGTTTGTGGAAGCGGCTCTGTTTGTGTTTGTCGGGCAAATTGTTGATATGATGACAAATTCCACTCCAGCAAATTTTATTGACGAGAATTGGCGCGCGCTGCTTGTCATGGTGGGTGTGGTGGCGATTGCACGCACAATTATAAGTGTTGCCAATGCGGTGGTGGAAGAGCAGATCGTTGTTCCGACCTTTTTCACCTACATTCGCTGGCAATCCCACCGGGCGGTTTCCCGGCAGGACGTTTCATTTTTTGACAATCAACTGGCTGGCAAAATTTCCACAAAAGTCTGGCAAACCGGTAATGCGGTGGGGGATGTGATGGTCTCTCTGTTTCAGATTATCTGGTTCATTGTGGTGTTTGCGCTCACCACGCTGGTGATTGTCGCTAGCCTTGATTGGCGCATGGCGCTGCCGGTTGTGTTTTGGATAATAGTGATGGCCATAATTGCCCGCTATTTTGTCCCGCGTATTCGTGATGAAGGACGGATACTGGCAGAGGTCACGACGGTTCTTACCGGGCGCATGGTGGACGGGTACTCAAACATTCGAACCGTAAAACTATATGGCGCGGAAGAATCCCAAGACCGGTTTGTTCAAGAAGCATTTGAAGAATCACTGAGCATTTTGCGCCGGTTCACCCGGGTTGTGTCAATGATGCGCATCGCCAA
>QILU01000255.1 GCA_003233475.1 Ahrensia sp. | reverse complement strand
ATGTTCGATGCGTAAACAACAACCGGATTGCTTATGACTTTACGATCTCATTCTAGCGCTGATACAAGTCAAAAATCGGCAGGCCAAACACTGGTTGTTGTATTTGGCGGTTCCGGATTTCTGGGGCGGCATGTCGTGAGATTGCTGGCCGCCGATGGCTACCGGGTGCGGGTGGCCTGCCGTCGGCCCGACCTTACCGGGCATTTGCAGCCATTGGGCAATGTGGGGCAAATTCAGTGCGTTCAGGCCAATATACGGCACAGATGGTCAATAGAGCGCGCAATTGAAGGAGCGGATGTTGTTGTAAATCTTGTGGGGATATTATCTGAAAGCGGAAAACAACGGTTCACGGCGGTTCATGCAACAGGTGCGGGATGGGTGGCGGAAGTGGCAAAGGATGCGGGTGCCAAACTGGTGCATATTTCCGCTCTTGGTGCCGACGGGAAATCAGAAGCAGAATACTGCCGCTCAAAAGTTGAAGGGGAGAAGCTTGTGCGTAAATTTTTTCCGGATTCAATTATCATGCGACCATCGGTGATATTCGGGCCGGAGGACAATTTTTTCAACCGATTTGCAGGACTGGCAGCTCTTTCTCCCGTCATGCCGATGATTGGTGGCGGGCGCACTTTGTTTCAACCGATCTATGTGGGTGACGTTGCGCAGGCGGTTTTGAAAGCGGTTCATGGTGATCTGAAAGTCGGCTCAATCTGGGAACTCGGTGGGCCGGAAGTATTGAGTTTCAAACAGTGCATGGAAAAAATGCTGAATGTTATTGATCGCAAGCGCGCGTTTATCGGAATGCCTTTCGGTATCGCCAGGTTGATCAGTGGTGTGGTTCAGTTCTTTCCCTCGGCACCGTTAACGCCTGGGCTGGTGGAAATGTTGAAAGTTGAAAACATTGTTTCACAAACCATGATCGAGCAGGGGCGCACACTGAAGGGGATGGGTATTGTACCAACTTCGCTGGCTGCGGTGTTGCCGAATTATCTGATACGTTTCCGCAAACACGGGCAATTTGAAGCCAACAGAGGTTTGTAGTCCTCACTTTGCCATTAAATTCCTTGTAAATTGATGTAAATTTTTTTCCCCGACAGCGGGTGTCATTAATCGCATGGCAATAAATTTAGGTTAACAGTTCGTTGAGCGGCAGGTGAATTGTCAGTATTTCATCGGCCGGTTTGTTAAAATTCAGTTCTAACCAGCGGAAATTTTTGTGCTCATGCGTAAGTTGCTTGCCCTCATCATTGCCTCAACATTTTTAACAGCGGTTCCTGTCATACCGCAACCGGTGGAGGCCCAAACCTTATTTGAAACCCTGTTTCCAAGAACAGCAAAACGACGAGAGGCGCGAAAGCAGCGCAGCCAGGTGCTGCATCAAAGGCAATTGAAACGCCAAGCAGCAACGCAAAGAAAAGCTTCGCAGCAGGAAACCCGGAGCCGAAAGAAAGCTTCCACTAAGGTAAAATTGGCAGGCCACAGTTACACAACATATTTTGCCCGTTCCATAAAATCTGTTCGCCTTACAGATATGGCAAAAGCTTTTGGTGCGTACGAGCAAAAATTGCTGGTCACAAATGTTTTGCCCCGCGAAAAAACCAATTCCCCGGAATTGTCTGAGCAACTGGATACCCGCTCAACCGGTAGTATTGACGCGCAGCAACCAAAATTAACTGTAGAAACCAAGGTGATTGAAGAGAGGCAAGAAAATGTTTTGGCTCCGGTTCGCCTTTCTGCGGGCGCGGCGCAATTAAAAACCATTTCCCTAAATTCTTCGCCTGCACTGGGTAAGGCGGTGGTCGCATATTATAAGTCGAACCCGGAATTTATCTGGTTGGACGGGGAGGGACGCCCGAATTCCAAAGCAACGGCAGTATTGCGTGTTCTGGCTGATGCGGAAGCTTATGGTCTGCCAGGGAAAGAATACGCCATACAACAGATGACCGTGGGTGATGAAGCCTCGAAAGGCGATATTTTACGCGCGGCGATGCAATATGAGTTTTCAACGACCATCGCGGTGTTGCGCTACATTTCTGATGCTCGAAACGGGCGGGTAGATCCCAATCGGATCAGCGGATATCACGATTTTAATGAACTGAATTCAAATTTCGGCAAGATTATTGGTGATATTGCAAAAAACGAAAGCCCGGATGAGATAATGCTGGGGGCGCACCCGCGAGATCAGTCTTTTACAGCGTTGAAAACGGAACTGGCAAAATTACGTGGAAAATCGGTCAAGCTCGCTTCTGTGGAAATTAAACAAGGTACACTTATCAAGCCCGGTCAGACCAATGATCAGCTTGAAAATGTAATTGAAGGTATTCGCCGTAAAGCTTCAGCCAAGTTTCTGACCCAAAATTTTGACGCCTTCGCATTGGATTACAGTGATGGGGAATATGTTGAAGAAGCGGTTGAACTGGTTCGTGAATTTCAACAATCAGTAAACCTGAAACCCGATGGAATTATTGGCAAGAACACTATTTCGCGCGTGCTGGGCGATAATCCAAAAGCACAAATGAACAAGGTGCTTTACGCCATGGAGCGGTTGCGCTGGCACCCGGATAGTTTGGGAAATACCCGTGTGTTTATCAATCAGCCGGCCTATCGCGCGACATTCATGAAAAACGGTAAGCAGGAGCTTTCCATGCGCGTGGTTGTGGGCAAGCCGTCTAACCAGACCAATTTTTTCTACGATAAGATTGAATATGTGGATTTCAACCCTTATTGGGGCATTCCGCGCTCAATTCTCGTCAATGAAATGCTGCCAAAACTGCGCCGCAATGCGAGTTACATGGATAATCTGGGGTATGAAATTACCACCATGAAGGGGAAAAGAATTTCATCTTCGAATATTGATTGGTACAGTGTGGGAGCCAATTTTCCTTATAATGTTCGCCAACCCCCTGGGAGCACGAATGCGCTGGGCAGGTTGAAAATCATGTTCCCCAACAAACACGCAATTTATATGCATGACACACCGGCAAAAAATCTGTTTGAGCGTGATACGCGGGCTTATAGCTATGGGTGTGTGCGTTTGGCGCAGCCTCTCAAAATGGCGGCAGCTGTGCTGGGCACTAATCTCAGCTCTGTTAAGGATCGGATATCGGGGGGTAAAAACAACCGGCAGAATCTGAAGCAAAAAGTGCCAATTTACATAGCTTATTTTACCGCCTGGCCAAACAGTTCAGGCAAGATCGACTATTATAGCGATGTGTATGGCCGCGATAAAGCGCTGGCCAAAGCTATGCTGGTTGAGGAAAAGGCCCGCGCGAAGGCGCTTGGCAGTTAAGCGCTGAGGCGCGGCCTATAATGCATAGTTTTGTTGGTTTCACTTGACTTTATATCAGGTGGAACCGATACCCCGCCTATCCTTAAAATAATTGGCTGCTTCGTGAGTTGCGTGCCCATAAAAGGCCGCAGCCATGACTGAATCCAATTCCGATTCCAAACCTGTAAAAAAATTCAGGGAAAAACCCAGGCCGGAAGCGCGGCCTGATTCCAGTATTTCGCAAGACAATGCATTTGTTGCCCTGGGGCTTTCGGCAACAGTGGTGCGCCCGTTAGCCGTGCTGGGAATTTCCGTGCCCACCCCGATACAAAATCAGGCCATACCCCTGGTGTTGGCCGGGCATGATGTGATGGGTCTTGCCCAAACGGGTACAGGTAAAACGGCGGCCTTTGGGTTGCCTCTGGTGCACCGGCTTTTAGCGAGTGATGCCCGGCCCAAACAAAAAACGGTAACTTGTTTAATTTTGGCCCCAACACGGGAGTTGGCAAACCAGATTGCCGATAATCTGCGTGGTTATGTGAAACGTACACCCATTTGGGTGAGCAGTGTGGTGGGGGGGCAATCCATCAAAAATCAAATTCGCCAATTGTCGAGAGGCAGCGATATTCTGGTCGCTACACCGGGGCGATTGCTTGATCTTGCGGACCGAAAAGCGCTGGATTTGAGCACGGTACAATATCTGGTGTTGGACGAGGCGGATCAAATGCTTGATCTGGGGTTCATTCATGCGCTTCGAAAAATCGCAAAACTGCTCGGAACTCCGCGTCAAACAATGCTGTTTTCTGCCACCATGCCAAAGGCGGTGGAGGAGCTTTCCAGAGCTTATTTGAATGATCCGGTGCGGGTGGAAGTCGCCCCTCCGGGAAAAGCTGCCGATAAGGTAAAGCAGAGCGTGCATTTTGTGCAAACCAAAGGAAAGGCCGAATTGCTGAAAAGCATGTTGTCGGAGCGGGAGAACGATTTGTCTCTCGTCTTTGCGCGTACCAAGCACGGTGCAGAAAAACTAATGAAACATTTGGTGGCGGAAGGTTTTGCGGCGGCCTCCATCCATGGCAATAAAAGCCAGGGGCAGCGCGAAAGGGCCTTGCGGTCGTTCAAAAAAGGCGATGTGCGCATTCTGGTGGCAACCGATGTGGCGGCACGAGGGATTGATATTCCCGGCGTGACCCATGTGTATAATTACAAT
>QILU01000050.1 GCA_003233475.1 Ahrensia sp. | reverse complement strand
ACTAAATTAGGGTTGTTTTTCATTACTCTCGCTGTCCTGCTGTATTAGCAGTTAGAACTGCCGGCGGAATTACCGGCAAGTCAACTCAGTTTGACTATTCGCTTACTTGATAACGTAAGGAATAAGCGCCAGAAAGCGCGCGCGTTTAATGGCTTTCGCCAGTTCACGTTGTTTTTTCATGCTCACAGCAGTAATCCGTGAGGGCACGATTTTACCACGCTCAGAGATATAACGCTGCAACAGTTTTACGTCTTTATAGTCGATCGTTTGCGCGTTTTCCCCGGTGAAGGGGCAGGTTTTGCGGCGGCGCTGAAACGGGCGGCGCGAAGGTAATTGTTCAATAGCAACCATGGGTGTGTATTTCCTTATTCTTTTGTCGCTTCTGGTGCTGCGTCTACAGGCTTTTCAGCCTCTGCGGGTTTTTCAGCTGGTGCAGTATCTGCAGGCTTTTCAGTCTTTACTTCTACAGGCTTTTCAGCCGTTGCATCTGCGGGCTTTTCGCTTTTTGCATTGTCGCGTGGACGAGATGGACGCTCATCACGATCGCGGCCACCGCCACCACCACGGGGGGGTCGGCGATCATCCCGGTCGCTTTTACGAAGCATGGCAGATGGGCCATCTTCGTGCTCTTCAACCTTGATGGTCAAATACCGCATGACATCTTCATGCAGACGCATCTGGCGTTCCATTTCATTCACCGCATCGGAACCCGCATCGATATTCATCAGCGCGTAATGGGCCTTGCGGTTTTTATTAACCCGGTAGGGCAGGGTTTTAAGACCCCAGTTTTCGATCTTGCCAACAGAGCCGCCATTTTCTTCCAAAACACCTTTGAAGTGTTCTACCAAAGCATCAACCGCCTGGGATGAGACATCCTGCCGCGCCATAAAAATATGTTCGTAAAGGGCCATAAGCCGCCTTTCTTTTTGTGTTCGTGCTTCCTGCGCTAAGCCTCATCGACGCTTTTCAAATACCCATAATGGGCGGAAAGGCGCGAATTACGAAGTGTCGAGAGCGGAAGCACGGGAGGACGGCCAACCTGTGTAAGCCTGTATTCAATAAAGAACACCCATCCGTTCAGCCACCAGCTGGAAGCTCAACATTCATCTGCGCGGTTGATATAGACGGATTTAGGGATAAGGCAAGGGGGTATTTTGGCGCTATTTTCACTCTTCAATTGTTTTCAACCCCAAAAGCAGCGCCGCGCCTACCATAAAGCCACCACCGATACGCTCGACCCATTGTTTGGCATTGCCTTGAAACTTCTTCGCCACCCATTCAGCCCCCGTGCCATAGGCAGAAAGAAAGCACCCATCAATGATGATATAAGTGGCGGATAGTATGATGAATTGCGGGATAAAATCAGCCTGCGGGTCAATGAATTGCGGGAACAGCGCCGCGAAGAATACCACGGCTTTCGGGTTGGAAGCTGAGGTTAAGAACCCCTGTAACCAAAGAGTCTTTAACGTGGTGCTGGGTTTTGCGCCCTTGTCTTCTCCTTTCCCAGCATTGGCCTGCCGTATCATCCGCACCCCCAGCCAGAGCAAATAGATCACCCCCAGCCATTTGATGATGGTAAGGGCATTTGAAGAAGCCGCGATAAGCGCTGCCAACCCCAGCCCCGCCGCCAGCATTTGAAAGAAATTAGCCGTCAAATCACCGGCCGCCGTCGCCAGCGCCTTCTTGAACCCATGGGTCGCACTGTTCGACATCATCAACAATTGGCTCGGCCCCGGCGTGCTCATCAAAGCCAAAACAGTCGCAATGTATAGGAGCCAAATATTGAAGGTCATGGGTGGAAGACTACATGATTTTTGAGGGGAGGATAGGGTGGAACAAGACCCTCCCCACGGAAACCGCTGGAGTGAACATCATACATTGTCCCAATTATAGGGACGGCGGAGCGTTTCGGCTTTCGCCGTTGAAAGCTTTTTAACAAAGCTTTTGGGTTTTGTGGCTTGAGCTTCATGCTCCGCCCCGGCTGCTGCGCCTTACCGTTCCCGCTCGCACCCAGTTGACCTGGAAGGGAAGAGTTTCTTCCCCGCGAACGCAGCCAGCCGCATCTTACGGATTTCCACCGCACGCACTGGTCCATGAGTGGCGCCCAGTTTCCATTGCTTACCATAAAGCAACGGACTTAGAGCCGGGCCTGATGAGAAATGACGATTGGTGATCTGCCACGTCCCCGTTTTATCAGGCGAGGGTATTATGGGGGGTGGTGAATGGGCGGGGATAAGTATTTTGAAAATAATTTTTGAAACGGGATTCCTCTTCTCCCCTCCTTTGTTCTTGGGGTGGGGAGAAGGTGCCCGAAGGGCGGATGAGGGGGATCAATATTTGAATTAGCATTCTAATTCAGCTTTTAGTCCCCCTCATCCAACTGCGACTAAATCTCGCTGCGCTCGATAAGTCTTCGTATTCTTCTCCCCGGACGGGGAGAAGAAAAAAAGTGCCAGCCGCAACATTCAAACAAACAGCTCCACCTTCTCAAACGTCCGCACATCAACCAGTCCTATATCGGAAATCCGCAATTCCGGGATAACCACCAGCGCCAAAAGCGAGTGTTGCATGTAGGCGTTGTTAAGGGTGCAGCCGCATTTTGCCATGGCGGCGGTGAGGTTTTGTGCTTTTTCGGCGACGATTTCGCTGCGCTCATCCGACATCAGCCCGGCGATGGGCAGTTCGACCATGGCTAACTCTTTGCCTTCATTGAAGAAACACACCCCGCCACCGACTTCGCGTAGGCGGTTGGCGGCGAGCGCCATGTCCTGTTTGCTGGTCCCAATGACAATCATGTGGTGGCTGTCATGGGCGACTGAGGAGGCCATGGCGCAGGGCAGGTTATAGCCAAAGCCGCTAACGAAAGCATTGACCACGCCGCCGGTGGCGCGGTGGCGTTCCACCAATGCAATCTGGCAAATGTCCTGGGTGGGATCGCCGAGCACAAGCCTATCCGTAACGATAAGTTCGGCTTCCAGCGCTTTTGTCGGGGCCTGGTTTTCAATCACCTCGATCACGCGGGCTTTCACATTGATTGCCCCTTCTGGAGCCGCAATATCGAAGTCATTTGCCTCTAAATCTCGCTTCATATTGATGGTGTTTTTGGCACTATCCGGGTAGGGGAAATTGGGTAGATCAATAATTATTCCGTTGGCATCCGCAACCGCCACCCCACGGGCATAAACATCGGTAATGTCGAGGGTTTCAAGATCATTGACCAACAGAAAATCCGCCAATCTGCCCGGCGCAATCGAGCCTAAATTCCGCTCAAGACCAAAGTGCTGAGCGGTATTAAGGGTTGCCATCTGAATGGCCGTAATAGCAGGTACGCCGCAATCGATGGCGTGTTTTACAACCCGGTTCATATGGCCATCATTGACCAGTGTGCCGGAGTGGGAATCGTCCGTACATAAAATAAAGTTGCGTGGGTCCAGCCCGTCTTCGGTGATGCCGCGCACCTGCTGCTCCACATCATACCACGCCGACCCCAGCCGCAACATGGCGCGCATCCCCTGACGCACCCGGGCGATGGCATCTTCCTTGCGGGTGCCCTCGTGGTCGTCGGCAGGGCCACCGGCGGCATAGGCGTGGAAACTTTTATCCAAATTGGGCGAGGCAAAATGCCCGCCAACGGTTTTATTCGCCGCCATGGTCGCCGCTACTTCGCCGCTCATGCGCGGGGTATTGGCCGCAACGCCCGGAAAATCCATCACCTCGCCAAGGCCGATAATGTTCTCCCAGGTCAAAGCTTCCGCGATGTCATCCGGCCCCAGCGATGCGCCAGCGTTCTCCAAACCGGGTGCGGAGGGCACGCAGGACGGCATTTGCACATGCACATTGATCGGCATAGCCAGCGCCTCATCGTGCATCAGCCGCACCCCGTCCATGCCAAGCACATTGGCAATCTCGTGGGGGTCGATGAACATAGACGTGGTGCCGTGGGGAATGACCGCACGGCAAAATTCGGTGACCGTGACCATGCCCGATTCAACATGCATATGGGCATCACAAAGGCCGGGAACAAGAAACCGCCCGTTGGCTTCCACCACAACCGTATCCGGCCCGATGCAATGGCTGGCATCTGCCCCACAATAGGCAAAGCGACCGCCCGAAATGGCGAGATCGGTGTCCGGCACGATTTCACCGGAATAAACATTGACCCATTGACCGCCCTTGATGACCAGATCAGCCGGTTTGCGTCCCATGGCCACATCAACAAGCTGGGGCGCCATTTCTGCCCACGGTTTTGGTTTATCCATTGATTCTACCTCGAATTCTGTGACGCAATTGGTGACGTATTTTACCAAATGCGGCAAGGGGTGGTGGGGGAATAGAAGTTGATTTAGAATACCAGCCCAACTTCTCATCCCCCTCATCCAACTTCAACATCGGCTCACTTCGTTCGCCGTGTTTACGTATCCTTCTCCCCTGCGGGGAGAAGATAAAGTGCTGCCCGCCCCAATACCTACAATCGCCTCTGTTGCAGTCGATCCACTCTTGCTTTAATGCCACACGCTAGCGGGAGAACAGGGAACCAATCAGCCAATGATTGAAGTAAAAAACCTTTCAAAGCAGTTTGGCGGGGTTCATGCCGTTGAAAACGCGACGCTCTCCATTGAACGGGGTTCTATTACCGGCTTGATTGGCCCCAATGGGGCGGGCAAAACCACGCTTTTTAATATTATTGCCGGGCTGTTTTCCCCAACTTCCGGAGAAGTTTTTCTCGATGGAGAAAATGTCACCGGCCTTCCCCCCCATGAATTGTTTGCCAAGGGCCTGTTGCGCACTTTTCAAATTGCCCATGAATTTTCCACCCTCACCGTGCTGGAAAACCTGATGATGGTGCCGCCGGACCAAAAGGGCGAGCAGTTGATGAACACCTGGTTTCGCCGTGGTGCGGTGCGCGCAGAAGAAGAGGCTATTCGCGCCAAAGCGGAAGAAGTAATCGGCTTTTTGAACCTCACCCATCTGATGGAAGAAAAGGCCGGAAACCTTTCCGGTGGCCAAAAAAAGCTGCTGGAATTGGGCCGTACCATGATGGTGGACGCTAAAGTTGTGTTGTTGGATGAAGTGGGAGCGGGGGTAAACCGTACCCTGCTGGTGGAAATTGGCGACGCTATCCTGCGCTTGAACAAAGAGCGCGGCTATACATTTTGCATGATCGAGCACGATATGGATTTCATTTCCCGTCTTTGTGACCCGGTAATTGTGATGGCTGAAGGGAGCGTGTTGGCCGAAGGAACGGCTGCTGAAGTGCGTTCCAATGAGGCGGTGATCGAGGCCTATCTGGGGCGTGGCCTGAAAAATAAGAAACTGAACAAAAAAATTGAGGCCGTCTAGATGTATCTCACCGGAGAAAACCTGATTGGCGGTTATGGCGGCGCGGATATTCTCAAGGGCTGTTCCATCGGCGTGGAAAAAGGCGAAATCGCCGTGATCGTTGGCCCCAACGGGGCAGGCAAATCCACCGCCATGAAAGCGCTGCTCGGAATGTTAGACATGCGCGAAGGGGTGGTGACGCTTAACGGCAACGATATCACAAAGCTTTCCCCCCAGGCCAGAATTGCCGAGGGCATGGCGTTTGTTCCCCAATCCTCCAATGTTTTCACCGGAATGAGCGTTGAGGAAAATTTAGAGATGGGGGCGTTTCTTCGCGAGGATGATTTTTACAACACCATGAACGAGATATATGATCTGTTTCCGATTTTGAAAGAAAAGCGCAATCAACTGGCCGGGGAGCTTTCCGGCGGTCAGCGCCAACAGGTTGCGGTTGGTCGGGCGCTGATGACCAAGCCCAGCGTTTTGATGTTGGATGAACCGACGGCTGGTGTTTCCCCTATCGTGATGGATGAGCTGTTCGACCGTATTCTGGAAATCCGCGAATCAGGTGTCGCCGTACTGATGGTGGAACAAAATGCCCGCCAGGCTTTGAATATTGCTGATCGTGGTTATGTGCTGGTGACAGGTGAGAACCGGTTTACCGACACGGGCGAAGCACTGCTCGCTAATCCTGAAGTCCGCAAAAGCTTTTTGGGGGGTTGATGGTGATGGTAGGGGAACAACATGCGGCGCCTATCTCCCCCCTTGAGGGGGAGATGCCGAAACGAAGTGAAGGCAGAGGGGGGTATGAGCAAACTTCTTGTGGCGCGCGAAGCGCGTTACCCCCCTCTGTCCCTTCGGGACATCTCCCCCTCAAGGGGGGAGATAGAAAGCTGAGAGTTGGGGGGGTACTGGTATGATCGACTTCCTCAATGCTATTGTTTTATTCGCCAATTTTGTCTTTATCCCCGGTCTTGCCTATGGCTCCCAGCTTGCGCTTGGGGCTTTGGGCATCACGCTGCTTTACAGCATTCTGCGCTTTGCCAATTTCGCCCATGGTGATCTGATGGCATTTGGCACGATGGTTGTGATCCTGATTACCTGGTGGTTTCAATCCCTTGGCATATCATTCGGGCCACTGCCCACGGCTTTGCTTGCCCTGCCTTTTGCGCTGGTGATAACGGCGGCGTTTGTTTTGCTGACCGACAGGCTGGTTTATAAACACTACCGACTACCGCGAAACTAAAGCACCCCCGATCCGCATGGTGATGGCGTCGGTTGGGGTGATGTTTGTTATGAACGGGGTGGTGCGTTTTATCATTGGGCCGAACGACCAGAACTTTTTCGACGGGGAGCGGTTTATCATCAAGGCCCGTGCCTTCAAAGAAATGACCGGGTTGAGCGAAGGTCTGGCGATAAAATCTTCCCAATTGCTGACCGTTGTTGTGGCGATTGCGCTTGTGACCGCCCTGTTCTGGTTCCTAAACCGCACCCGCACGGGTAAATCCATGCGGGCGTTTTCAGACAATGAAGACCTGGCATTGCTCTCTGGTATTTCGCCGCAAAAAGTCGTGATGGTGACATGGATATTAGCGGCAGGACTGGCGACAATTGCGGGTCGGGTACTCTTTATGGCCTGGACAAAAGCTTCAAACCGTTCACCTATTTTCAGCTGTTGCTGCCCATGTTTGCCGCCGCCGTTGTGGGCGGGGTGGGCAACCCGATTGGGGCAATTCTGGGCGGATTCGTGGTGGCGTTTTCGGAAGTTACGGTCACCTACGCCTATAAAAAATTCCTCACCTATTTGCTGCCCGCAGATTACGCGCCGGAAGGGCTGATGCAATTGCTGTCCACCGATTATAAATTCGCGGTCTCGTTCATAATTCTTGTGGTGGTGCTGCTGGTCCGGCCCACCGGATTGATGAAGGGGAAAGTGATATGAGCCTCACCACCCGTGCAATTTTGGGCTTTGGCGCCATGGCGGTGTTGTTCTTTCTGGTCGGCACCTACCAATCCTGGAACGTCATGCTGGCGATTTTCAATCTGTGCCTGATTTCAGCCATCATGGCGCTGGGAGTGAATATCCAATGGGGCTACGCCGGGCTGTTCAATGTGGGCATTATGGGCTTTGCTGCTGTCGGCGGGGTGGCGGCCATGCTGGTTTCTCAGCCCCCTGTGATGAGCGCCTGGAGCGCCGGTGGCGCAAACCTGTTTATAACCGTGTTTGTAACAGCGGCCGTAATAGCCACCGCTTTCTTTGTTGCTCGAAAGTTAAAACCGGGGTGGATGAAAACCTTGTTGATGA
>QILU01000031.1 GCA_003233475.1 Ahrensia sp. | reverse complement strand
TTGTTGGTAATTATTATTCCATCCCGGCCAATAATTACTCCGGAACCAAGGGAGCGAGCGATACGTTGTCTTGGGCGCCCACCAAAATTACCCCGCCCAAAAAACCGCTCAAAAAACGGATCCCCCTCAAACGGCGAGCGCCGCCGTGTCACCTGCCGCGCCGCATAAACATTCACCACGGCAGGAGCGATTTCTTTCACCAGCGGGGCATAGGAAAACCTAATTTGCTCCTTTGATGAAGGAACAGTTTTTGCACTCTGGGCAAGACTGTTGGTTGGAAGCAGCGCCAATGCAGCGACAAAGACAACAATAAGCGCAAACAATTGATTGGATTTATTCAAGCGGGACAAGTTGACCTCCGTTGATTAATTGCGGGTTTGGAATCACGCCAGCAATTATCGTTACCATTTCAACGCATAATGATGGATTATCCGGGCGTTACAACGGTGATGGTAAAATTATTCTCGGGGGAGGTTTTTGGGGGAGGAATGACAAAGATGATGGTTAAGTTGCAATCTGTTGATTCACACGACAATGTTATTCCAATCCTGTCTTGACGAAACACCCGCGGTGATAAAAGTTGACTGCCTTGGATAAGTTCAAAATGGCCTTACCGGGCTCAGGGGAATTCTATGAAACATGTTTTGCGGTTGATTGGACTTACGATGGTCTTCATGGCGCTTTCAATTTCGCTGCCACAAACCATCGCAGCATTTGCTAAGGTGAAGATCAGCGAGCGGACGAAATATTATTCGGTGAGCGGCAGAACCGGAAAACAATTGTTCAAATCGATTGTCCGTCGAGGACCAAAACTCCGCCAAGATGGCCATGCAATTGCCACAACCACAACCGTTTTCAAACTAAGAAACTTGAAAGCTGGCGTTAAGCGCCGCCGCTGCGTGGTGAATAGGGCCGATCTGATTGTCAAAATCACCTACCTTTATCCACGTTGGCGAAACTCCAAACGCGCTTCAAAAAAAGTGCGCCGAAACTGGGCCAAATTTTATAAATCAGTTCAACGTCACGAAGCAACGCACGGGCGTAACAGCCGCAAGTATGCAAAAGACCTGCATGCTAGAATTCACAAGGCTACGGGGCGAATTTCCCGAGGGTGCAAAAACTTTGGTCGCAGTGCACTGCGTTCTATTAAACGCCTTGAAAGAAGCTTCGTCCGGCGTGATCGCAGGTTCGACAGGAGTGAAGGTCGGGCCAACTCGCGCATTCGCCGCCTGCAAAAAGCGCTGCTGATTTCCAAATAAGCCGCAAAAAACTGCTGACTCATCGCTAAAACCCTGCTTAACTATCCCCCATGACAAATGGGAGAAGCCTCATGCGCACGATAAAAAAACTTGCTCTGGCAGCATTGTTCACGACAACAATTATGCCCGGCCTGATTGCCGGCCAGGCCATAGCTGCCAAGAAAAATCTCATCATGGGCATGGTGCTTGAACCACCCCATCTTGATCCCACCGCCGGAGCCCCTGCGGCGATTGACGAGGTTGTATACTCAAATTTGTTTGAAGGTCTGACCCGCATCGGCTCCAAAGGCCAGGTTATGCCGGGCCTGGCTGAAAGCTGGAACATTTCAGCCGACGGCAAAAGTTATACCTTCAATTTGCGCAAGGGGGTACGCTTCCATGACGGCACCACGTTTGACGCCAATGATGTGAAATTCTCCCTCGACCGGGCGCGTGGGGAAAAATCCACCAACGCGCAAAAAGCCCTGTTCGCCGGAATCACCAGTGTTTCTGTCACCGACCCGAACACGGTTGTGGTTCAACTGAAAGACCCGGCCGGAAACTTCCTGTTCAACATGGGGTGGGGGGATGCGGTAATTGTCGCGCCGGAATCCGCAGAAAATAATAAATCCAACCCCATCGGCACCGGCCCGTTCAAATTCGGCAACTGGGTCAAGGGCGCATCCGTCAGCCTGATCAAATATGGTGGCTATTGGGGCAAGCCTGTGGCGTTGGAAAAAGCAACATTCCGCTTTATTTCAGACCCCGCAGCGGCGTTGTCGTCCATGCTGGCTGGAGATGTGGACGCGTTCGCCAACTTCCCCGCCCCGGAAACCATTCCGCAACTTCGCGCCGACCCGCGTTTCAAAGTGGTCATCGGCTCCACCGAAGGGGAAACCATCCTTTCCACCAACAACGCCAAACCGCCGTTCGATGATGTACGGGTGCGCCGCGCCATTGCCCATGCAATTGACCGGCAGGCGATAATTGATGGGGCCATGTTTGGTCTGGGCACCCCCATCGGCACTCACTTCGCCCCCCACCATCCAGCTTATGTTGATCTGGTCAACAAGTATCCGCTGGATCTGGATGCTGCAAAAAAGCTGTTAGCGGAAGCCGGTTTTCCCAACGGATTCAAGGCCACATTGAAACTCCCACCCCCGTCCTATGCCCGCCGTGGCGGAGAAATTATCGCTGCCCAATTGCGCAAGATTGGCATCGAGCTGGAAATTATTCCAGTGGAATGGGGGGTCTGGGTGCCGGAAGTGTTCAAGGGGAAAGACTATGATTTAACAATAGTATCCCACACCGAACCAATGGACATCGGCATCTATGGCCGCGACGGCTATTACTTCAATTACAAGAGCGACAAATTCAAGGCCGTTATGAAAAAACTGAACGTCACATCAGGCGAAAAAGCCCGCTACAAATTGATGACCGAGGCCCAAAACATTGTATCTGGCGACGCCGTAAACGGCTTTCTGTTCCAACTCGCAAAGGCCGGAGTATGGAATGCCAAACTCACTGGATTATGGGAAAACTCCCCGGTTCAGGCGAATGACCTGACCGGCGTGAGCTGGAGCAAATAATCACTCGTAATTAATTTCACTTCTCAAACGGGTTCAAAATCTCCATGAGCGCCTATTTCGCCAAAAAAGCAGCCTGGGCGATCGGGACACTCATTCTCGCTTCCCTGTTCATATTCTTCGCCCTCGAAATTGTGCCGGGCGACCCGGCTCAGGTCATGCTGGGCATTAACGCCACCGATGAAGCGGTTGCTGCATTGCGTGAATCCCTTGGGTTGAACAAGCCGGTGATGGAGCGCTATTTCAGTTGGATCAGCGGCATGCTGGTGGGGGATTTTGGCAAGAGTTACACTTATTCCGTGCCGGTGAGCGAGTTGATTGCCGAGCGCATTACGGTCAGCCTTCCGCTGGCCCTGCTGGCGCTGGCGCTGTCCACCCTCATCGCCCTGCCCGTTGGCATTTATGCGGCGGCAAAACGGGGCAGCATGGCTGATACCGGCATTATGGCATTGACCCAGTTCGGCATCGCCATACCCAATTTCTGGTTCGCCCTGTTGCTGGTTTATGTGTTTGCCATCTGGTTGCAATTGGTTCCCGCCGGTGGGTTTCCCGGATGGGCCGATGGGGTTTGGCCCGCCTTAAAAGCGTTGATGTTGCCGGCCATATCTCTTGCCCTGCCGCAAGCAGCCATCCTGTCCCGGGTAACCCGCTCGGCCCTCTTGGAAACCCTGGGGGAAGATTATATCCGCACCGCCCGCGCCAAAGGATTGAGCCCCCGCGCTACCTTGTGGAAACATGCGCTTCGCAACGCCCTCATTCCGGTACTGACAATCCTTGGCCTGCAATTTGCCTATCTGCTGGCGGGAACAATTATCATCGAAAATGTATTCTACCTGCCCGGCCTTGGTCGCCTGGTATTTCAGGCCATCTCCCTGCGTGACCTGATCGTGGTGGAAAGCGTCGTGATGATGTTGGTTGCAACAATTATTTTCATCAATCTGCTGGTGGATCTGTCCTATCTCTGGGTTGACCCGCGATTGCGCCACCGGGGAAAATTATGATTTTCCCCTTCCTCAAACGCGCCCTGCGCAATCGTAGTTTCGCCATCGGTTCCATTGTCACGCTGGCCATAATCCTCATGGCGCTTGTTTCATTTGTGTGGACGCCCCATGGGATTGACGACCAAAAAATTGCCGAGGTTGGCCTGCAATCCCCATCCCTCAACTACTGGCTTGGCACAGATAATCTGGGTCGAGACTTGTTCTCCCGCGTCATGGTGGGGGCAAGGAATTCTATTGCCGTTGCTCTTGTTGCGGTGATTATCGGCGTGGGCATCGGTGTCCCGCTCGGCTGTTGGGCAGCAGCAAGAGGCGGCTTTATGGACGAGTTGCTGATGCGCGGCAATGATGTAATTTTCGCTTTCCCTGCCCTGCTATCAGCCGTTATGATCACCGCTGTATTTGGCCCCGGCGCAGTGAACGCCATCATTGCCATAGGGATATTCAACATTCCTGTGTTCGCCCGCCTGGCACGCGGTTCTGCACTTTCGCTATGGCCACGGGACTTCATCATGGCCGCGCGTGCTGCCGGAAAATCATCCACCCGCATTACAATCGAACACATGAGCAACCTCTTGGTGGTGCAGGCCACCATTGCTTTCGCCCTTGGCATTATTCAGGAAGCAGGTCTCGCCTATGTGGGGCTTGGCACCCAGGCACCGTTTCCGAGCTGGGGAAAAATGCTCAACGAGGCCCAAACCATGATGGCAATTGCCCCCCATCTGGCCATCGTTCCCGGCCTCGCAATTGTAGTAACCGTGCTTGGCCTCAATCTTCTCGGCGATGGGTTGCGTGATGTGCTGGACCCGCGTTTAGCGAGAAAGCGCGACTGATGTTCGAGATTAAAAACTTAAATCTGAGCATTGGCAACGCCCCCATTCTCCACAACATCAGCCTATCGGTGTCGCCGGGCCAAATTCTTGGCATCGTCGGAGAGAGCGGTTCGGGAAAATCCATGACCGCCCTTTCCGCCATGCAATTGCTTCCCCAGGGAGCGACGACTTCGGGTTCCATTAAGTTCAACGGCCACGAATTATTGGGCGCCGACGAGGAATTAATGCAGAATTTGCGCGGCGACGACATGGCAATGATATTTCAAGAACCCATGACGGCCCTAAATCCGGTTCACACCATTGGCGCGCAAATCAGCGAAGGCATAATTTTGCACGAAGGGGTGCCCCGCGAAGAAGCCCGTGAGCGAACCATAAAATTGCTGGATCGTGTGGGGCTGCCCTCCAGCCAGTATCCCCTGTCACGCTACCCCCATGAACTCTCCG
>QILU01000102.1 GCA_003233475.1 Ahrensia sp. | reverse complement strand
AAACGGTAAAGATATGGCAAGATTTGCCCGTGTAAACTGCCATTATGGCAATGCTAAGCGATCTTCAGAACAGGTTTTCCTCTAACGGTTCCAATTCCGGGTCGGCCCATCAGCTTGTGTCTGATCTAGAAGAATCAGCTCCTGAATTCAGGAAATCCCCTCGCTCAAACACCAGGGACAAACAAAAAACATCGAATAACAGGTTTTGGTTTTCCACACTCATTGTAGCTGCTGCTATTCTGCTCGCTACACCAATAGCTGCAACTTATTTTGAATTTTCACTGACCGGATACGAGTATTTTTATTCTGGGTTTGGTTTGTTACTGCTTCTGGCAATTGTTCGAAATAGGCGAGCGGTGAAAAAAGAGCCCCCGGAACATAAAGACCTCTCAAAACAAAACCAAAGCCTTGCCCAACGTTTGGAATCTCTTGAGGATCAAGCTTGGGAAATTCGCGAAAGCGAAGAAATTCACCGCAGCCTGTCTGAAGCATTTGGCGATATTGTTTTTCACCGGGACGATGCGGGAAAGGTAACTTTTTCAAACAAGTTGTTTGCCCGATATTTTTCCAACGGCTTTGATTTCCCGGAAATGAAACTGAGCGATGAGAGCAATCCCATTACCCATGAGGTAGAACTACAAACCGCAGAGGGAAAACGCTGGTTTGCCTGGGCGGATATGAAGATCAGGGATCACAATTTAGGTGAAACAGGAATTCGTTCCATCGCCCGCGATATTACGCAACAAAAATCCGATGAGCGTGCGCTGATTGATGCGCGTAAAAAAGCCGAAGTGGCGAATGAAGCAAAATCTCGGTTTCTTGCCACGGTGAGCCATGAAATTCGAACCCCGCTAAACGGAGTAATTGGCATGGCGCAGTTGTTGCGTGGGACAAATCTTGACCCCGCGCAGCGCAATTATGTTGATGCCATGCACACCTCTGGGCAAACCCTGTTAGGGTTGATCGAAGACCTGCTGGACACTGCGCAGGTGGAATCTGGTAATCTCACGATCATTCCCAAGCCAACAGATTTGGGCAATCTGATTGAAGGTGTAGCAGAAATATTAAGCCCTCGGGCGCTGGAGAGTAAACTTGCATTGGCAAGTTATATTGATCCCAATATTCCAGACAAAATTGATATCGATCCCGAGCGCCTGCGGCAGGTGTTGATCAATCTGGCTGGCAATGCGGTTAAATTTTCAAAATCTGGAGGCGTTTCGATTGAGGCCCATTTGGTTCACGAAAATAAAAAACAACAAATTAGCTTCAGCATAATCGATACCGGCCCCGGTCTTGCTAAAGAAGATCAGAGCATAATTTTTGACGAGTTTGTTCAAGCTGATTCGAGTGCCACCCGTCACCACGGCGGGGCCGGGCTGGGCCTTGCCATTTCCCAAAAAATCGTTGGGTTAATGGGTGGAAAAATCCTTGTCGACAGCCGTTTGGGTAAGGGCTCTAAGTTTCACTTTACGCTTCCGATGCAACCATCTGATGATAGTAATCGGCGAAAGCGCACCCCCGAACTAAGCGACCACACCGTAGCGCTCATATTGCCGCGAACTCCTGCGCGCAATGCCCTGGCTCAAACTATAGGCGCAATGGGATGCAAAATAGAAACCTTTGAAAATCTGGCCGCATTCAAAACCCGCCCATGCGATTTTGGCTCCGACACCACGGTAATTATTGGCCATAAAGACAAAACAAAAAGCACTGAATCACTTAATCGGTTGCGAAAAATTTCAGGTTCGAAAACCCGCCTTTTGTTGCTGGGGGATTGCGGCAATGCCGACGATATTTCCGCTCTTATGCATCAGGGTTTCAACGGCTGGCTTACCTGGCCGGTACGGGCCAATACGCTGGCAAAAGTATTGAAAGATGACAAAAGCCCCAAGGCTTCGATTTTAGGGGCCGAAGAAAATTTGAAAATAGCTTCCGAAGTCGAGGGTCATATTCTTAATGTGTTGCTGGCGGAGGACAATCAGATTAATGCCCTGTTGGCGAAATCTCTATTGACCAAACTGGGGCATAAAACAACCCACGTGGAAAACGGAATAGAGGCGGTGGATGCGGTTATAGAAAACGGGCCTTACGATATAATTTTCATGGATTTGCACATGCCCGAATTGGATGGTTGTGAGGCTATTCGCAAAATTCGGGCCAGGGAAAATTTCGATTCACAACCACCCTGTCCCATTGTTGTTCTTTCAGCCGATGGGCAGCTCAGTGCCCGTGAAGAAGCGCTGGCTGCCGGAGCGGACGATTTCCTGATCAAACCTTTGGATTTGAAGGCGGTGACAGCAATTGTGCAAAACTGCCTTTTAGAAGAAAATTCGCTGTCCATATAAATAGCGCCACATTGTTGTCGTGTTGGTAATGTTGAGCGATACCTGTTTAGAATATAAAAAATAATCGGCCAAAGAACTGGAGGCCAATGTGGCCTTAATCCAAAATCAGACACGCCCTTTTTCCCGGCCTTTAGGTCGCATTGGTGATCTTGAAGTCCGGCTGGCCGAAAACAATGAAGATATTCGTGCCGCCCAGCAATTGCGCTATAAGGTTTTTTATAAAGAAATGGGTGCTGCAGGTGATGCCAATATAGCTCTGATACAGCGCGATGAAGATGTTTTTGATCAGTATTGTGATCATCTTCTGGTATTGGATAAAAACCGCATCATCGGGACTTACCGTCTGTTGCTTGACACCAAAGCCAAACTGGCTGGGGGATATTACTCCCAATCGGAGTTCGATTTGACGCCGATTCTCAAATCCAACCCCCGATTGCGACCCATGGAGTTGGGTCGTTCCTGCGTTTTATCCGCCTATCGCAACAGGCGGATAATGGAATTACTTTGGCACGGCATATGGGCCTATGCGCTTCAAAATAATGTTGGCCTCATGTTTGGGTGCGCGTCGTTTAATGGCACCAATCCGGGAAAATTTACGGACAGTTTTTCCTGGCTGAAAAAACATGCGTCCCTTCCGGAGAGCGAAAATTGTAAAGGTCAGCCTGAAAACAGCATTGAGTTTTCAAGCTTAAAACCGGGGTTTTGCGAAAACAAACAAGCTTTTGCCGGTCTTCCGCCTCTCCTAAAGGGGTATTTGCGGGTTGGTGCTAAAGTAGCCTCTCAGGCCGTTATTGACCATCAGTTTGGAACAACAGATGTTCTCGTTGTTTTGAAAATGGCCGAAATCAATCCCCGTTATATTGCCCATTTCAGGGCAGATGCTTCGCGCTTTGCTGCCTGAGGTGGGCACATTTTCCACAAGCAAATGGTACCGATTTAATTAGCTTTGTCCAAAATATGGCAATGCATCAATCAGCCTGCTAGGTTAAAAGCAGCTCTTCATCCGTATTGCGTCTTTGCCATCATGTCTGCTGAAAAATTCTCCGCCCCGACCCCCATGATGGCGCAATATATCGAGATTAAAGCGGCTCATCCCAATTCTTTGCTGTTTTATCGAATGGGCGATTTTTATGAGTTGTTTTTTGGCGATGCAGAAATTGCCGCACGCGCGCTTGGTATTGTCCTGACAAAACGCGGCAAACATTTAGGCGAGGATATCCCCATGTGCGGCGTGCCCGTTCATGCTTCAAATGACTATCTGCAAAAGCTCATCGCCCTTGGCCATCGGGTTGCGGTTTGTGAACAGATGGAAAACCCGGCGGAGGCAAAAAAGCGCGGCCCAAAATCTGTTGTGAAGCGCGACGTTATTCGACTTGTTACCCCCGGTACAATTACGGAAGATAATTTGCTGGAGCCAGGCCAGGCCAGTATTCTGGCAACCCTTGCCCGGGTTCGCGGTGGTTCGAACGGGGATCAATTTGCAATCGCAGCCGTCGATATTTCCACCGGAGCATTCCGGCTTTTTGAAACCAACCCTTCAAAGCTATCTGCTGATATTGCCCGTTTGCGCCCGCGAGAACTGGTTCTGCCCGATGTGTTGTTCGAAGATGAAGAATTGCGTTTGAGTATCGAAATGATGGATTGTGCAATTCAACCCCAACCTTCTGCGTTGTTTGATTCTTCCCGTGCCGCGCAAAATATTCAACGTTTTTACGGGGTGACAACCCTTGATGGGTTTGGACAATTTTCTCGCGCGGAACTGGCGGCTGCAAATGCGGCCATTGCTTATATCGACAAAACTCAGATCGGTGAGCGCCCGGCGTTGGCGCGTCCGGAACGGGAGGAAACCTCTCAGATTGTGTTTATAGATGCGGCCACCCGTGCGAATTTGGAATTAACCCAAACCTTGAGTGGTGCCCGCGATGGCTCACTATTGCGAACCATCGACAGAACGGTTTCCAGTGGCGGTGCCCGCTTGCTGGCTGAACGGTTGATGAACCCGTTGACGGTGGTGGAAAGAATTTCCAATCGCCATGAAGACGTGGCTTTTTGGCTGCACAATACTGCTCTGCGTTCAAAAATACGCCCGATGTTAAGTGGTATTGCAGACATGCCAAGGGCCATTTCCCGCCTGGCATTGAATCGTGGTGGCCCGCG
>QILU01000160.1 GCA_003233475.1 Ahrensia sp. | reverse complement strand
TGCCCGCCAAAACCCGTTAATCGGGAAATCCTTCCCTTCACTGTTACTGAAATTTTACCCTTGGGCTGGGTTCTCTCACTGTTCAAAAATGACTGAATTATTGCCCGCCCGTCATAGGAGCGTGCATTGACCGCAACAGAATACCCGCCTTTAGTTTTTGATAAATCAATGTCGAAATCGTCTGTTTTATTCAGCCTGACATTCTTCATCTTCGCGATTACCACCCCGGAGGAGTTAAATTCCATCCGGCCATTGGCAGAAAAGCCATTCCCGGATAATTTGAAATCTTGAAGAACAGTGCGGCCTTTTTGACGCTTTAGAACAAAGCTCGCTTTTGCCGCAATTCCCTTACCCTTTGACCATCCAATCCAAGGCAGATTTAGCCGGGCATTTTTAAGATTGGCTACAATCTTTTCATCCCCGTTCTTCAAGGTCGTAAGTTCAACTTCAACAGGTCCGGTGAGCACGGCACCCGTATCAGCCCCCATTCGTTTGCGCGCCGCATCTGTCAGGGTGAGCTTAACTGTCCGTTGGGATTCACTCTTCTTTCCAAACTGCTCAACCAGTGCCAGTTTTGCTGGAACACCATCAATCCGAACTTTGCCACTAACCTTTGCCCCTTCGTTGGATGCTTCGATGGTTAAATCCGCATCGCTGATTACCCGTCCATTGATAGGACGTCGTGAGCCGGCGTTGGAAAGTTTGACGGAAGCCTTCCAGGAATTCACTCCCTTTTCCTCCACGTCCTCCAGCACGAAAGACGACTTAACATTAGCATGCATCGACCCGCTCAAATCTGTAGGGATCAGGTTTAATGCTTTAGTGAATTTCAATGGCTCCAGGGTTCCCAATTGAGCCATGGCAGAAGTTTTGCCCGAGAGCGCCAATTGGAGCTCGGCGGTGGTTTTTGGTTTGGTGTAATCCCCAAGGCGGAGCGTGCTATTGCCCACATCTATTGAGCCTCTTGCACCCATGCTCAAATAGGCCTTGGACAGGCTTATTAAAGTTTTCTTCCCGGAAAGATTCACCACCCCTTCGACTTTTCGAAGATCCGGAAGATCCCCCACCGTTTTAACCGTGGAGCCGTAAACCGGTATCGTAGCCGAAATATTTTCCGGGGTGTAGCTTGCATCGTTTCCGATCACTCCGGGGGGAAAGTCCAGCTTGATTTTAGCATCGCGTATTTCTCCACCATTTATTCCTTCACGAGCCCATTTGCGCGCTCCGGGGGCAAGAATTTGAGGCCAGAACTGCTTAAAATCCGTTAGCGCCATTTTGGGAATAGACAGATTGGCCTTCAGATGCGGAGCGTTCCCGGCGAAGGAGACATTTCCTTCCCCTTCAATTGCCCCGCCTTGGGTTCTTAACGACAGGGTTGTGGCATTGAGGGTGCGGTTTTCAGCATCAATCCAACCGTCAAAATTCAGCGCCGCAAGCAATTTGGGTTTTCCAGTTGTCATTCCATACGCCTGCAGATCTTGCGCAATTAGTTGAAAAACCGGGCGCTCGCTCACACCGGACGGCACCTTCAATGGATAACGGATACCGCCCAAAAATACTGCCTGGGTGGTTTCGAAACGAACCGGAGAGCGTTCCAACTCAATTTGATTTTTTTCCGGGAAAAACCGAAAATTTAGTTTGCCCCCCAGAATATGAGACACTGGTTGGCCCTGCATATCCAGCCGCCCGTCTCCCAATTCGATACTTAATGTAGCCTGCTGCGGTGTCCCGTCCGCGTTAAACGGAGCGGCAAAACGCATTTTTACAGGGCTATCCATTTTTGAAACGGTTTGTTCTGAATTAGGTCTTCCACCGAGCAAGTCTGAAAGAGTTAACCCTTCCGCATTGAGAAAAAGAGTTCGTCCCCCCTGTTCTGACTGTCGCCATTGGCCTGCAAATGACCAGTTATTGTGGACAGTTTCCACCACAAGGCTAAAAGATATTCCTGTCGTGAAATTGATGTCTTTTTCGATTTTCAGTTGCACCAGACGTGCCTGAGGTGAGCGGAAATTGAGCTGATCAAATCCAAGCAATTGGGTGTCGTTCAATGTGATGCTTTCCAAGCCTGCATCTTCAACAGATCGGGCAAGTTGGGTTATTAATTCACCCATCGCGGTAAACCCGGCAACAAAATTAATCGCTTTTGGCCACGGCTTGCGTTCAGTTGAATCAAGCTCCGGTAAAAACCTGCTGAGCGAAATGGAAGCACCGTTGACAACAACACTTTCGGCAATCACTTCTCCCCGCAACAGGGGCATGGCTTTCACCTTTATCGCCACATCCTTTGCCATTCCAAGGTTGATTTCATCGTTTTCAAAAAACTGCACATTCGAAGCGTCGACGGCGATAAAACCGTTTGATCCAAACGCAATTTTTGCGCCCCCTATTCGGGCGTTGTACTGATTACCAAGCATCCGGGAAAATTGGCTTTCAATATTTGCGCGCAACTGTTCATGGGAAATTGAGCCACGGGACAACAACAATGCGAGGGTGCCTGCCCCCAGCACTCCCAGCATAATTATGGTTAAAAATCCACGCCAAAACCACACCATTGCACTCGATTTTCTGGTCTTGGCGGGTGGAGACGCGTTGCCTTTGATGGGCACATGATCTTGTGCCTGAGCAGAGGGAAATGTCTGCAGATCAGGCATATCAACTCTGTTAAATCGAGTAGTCATATAATTAATAAGTGCCCTATGGAGGTGCGAATCATGGAATCATTCCCCGCAGCAACTTTACCGTAGCCCATTGAAATTACGCTTATAAGCCAATTGCGGTAAATTGAAGGGCAGAAACTTAACGTATTCTTGGGGTGGGCTTGTTCAAATTGGCCTGAAATTCTGATAGGAATAAATATACTCAGCCAAATTTTTGCGAAAATAAGAAAACCAGCGCTTAAAAAACGGCGGTCACCTTGATTAAGATAGTTTCATGTCCCCATCCCGGAATATTTTCAAGTCGGAAGAATGGCCTGAACATTGGCAGAATTCCGATGATGAAAATGTGACATCCCCAACTTCATTGAAACAAGGAGCAATTGCGGCCCTTGTCGCCTCCGATCTCGATGAGAAAATCGCGCTGACGCGGATAACGGCTCAAAGGTGGTTTGACGGGCTGATCGGCCTTGGCGGAAATATTTCAAATTTACCACCGGATCGACCCGGCCGCCCGCAAAAGCCGGAACTTGTCCCCCCGCGAAAACTCAAAAAACGCTCACTCCACACCGAAAAAGGGCGTTTTGCCCTGCTCCATGCCATCGCGCATATTGAATTAAACGCCATAGATCTGGCCTGGGATATTGTCGCGCGGTTTTCATATTCCAGCGCGTCCGATCATCACAATAAATATCAAATGCCCCGTTCCTTCTATAATGGCTGGGTGCGGGTTGCCCTTGAAGAGGCCAAGCATTTTTCCCTGCTTAGGGAGCGTTTGAACGAGCTTGGCGGCGCCTATGGTGATTTGGATGCCCATGACGGTCTTTGGGAAGCGGCCCAATCCACGGATCATTCTCTCACCGCCCGGCTGGCCATTGTTCCGCTTATTTTGGAAGCGAGAGGGCTGGACATCACCCCAACATTGTTGCGCAAAATGGACGAGATAGGCGACGAAAAAAGCGCCCGGATTTTCAGAATAATTTATCGTGATGAAGAAGGCCATGTGGCGGTGGGTGCCAAATGGTTCCGTTTTTTATGTCTGCGTGAAGGACGCGAGCCTGCATTGGCTTTTCAGGAACTGGTTCGAAAGCATTTTCGCAGCCCTTTGAGCCCGCCTTTTAATGATCTGGTTCGCGCTCGCGCTGGCCTCACGCCGGGGTTTTATCGGGCACTATCCAGTGCCGGCAACTGACGAGTTGTCCGTACTTCTTATGAAAACCGCATCAAAAATAAAGAGTCTCTTAACCATAAGGATTGATAATTCGTACATAATTCTAACCCTTGGTTTTTGTTCATGTATCGACTCAATCCTGTTCAACACACCCCTCTCTCAGGAATAGCTGAGCAGAAAACGCATCATGCAACTATTAGTTATCAATCCGGTGGGAAAAGTCGCACCTTCAAATTCAATAAGATAACCACCACAATTTTTGGTTGCATTGCAGCTCTGTTGGTTGTCAGCGTAATGAGCGCCGGTTCCTATCTTTATTTGCGCGATGATTTGGTTTCAGCGACATTGGCACGACAAATAAAAATGCAATACGCCTATGAAGATCGAATTGCTGCCCTGCGTTCCCAGGTGGATATTGTCACCAGCCGCCAGTTGCTTGACCAGCAGGCGGTCGAAAACCGTATGTCTCAGCTAATGACCAGGCAAATCGAGTTAACTGAGCGCGATCGCCAGGTCAGCAAGATATTCTCTCGTACATCAGGAATGGACACCACTGGCAAGCAGGCAATAAATACGGGCGCAAATAAAAAATCCCTTAAGTGGCACCAGCAATCCATTCTCAACCGGTTCTATCGGGAATAATGCAAGCACCGGGATTACGGGTTCGGAAATACTCAACTCCCTCGAGGTTTCGCTTGAAGATACCGAGCGCACACAAATTGCGGAGCTTAAACTCCTCAAGAAGAATGCCGACAAGAAAACCAAAAAGCTGGCTTCCATCCTGTCAAAACAAGGGATTCGCGTACCCGACGCAACAGGTGTTGGTGGCCCGCTCATCTTGCTTAAAGGGGGAAACAAATTTGTTAACTCAGTAAGCGCGCTGGATGCTTCTCTCGAAACCCTTGAAAAAGTTCGTCGCGCAGCCAAAAGCCTGCCAATGGGCAGTCCTGTCCCGGGCAAGAAAATATCGTCAAATTTCGGTGGCCGCCGCGATCCTTTTACTGGCAAAACTGCGGTACACAGTGGGTTGGATTTCAGAGCCAAACGCGGAGTTCCCGTATTGGCCACAGCCTCTGGAACCGTTG
>QILU01000155.1 GCA_003233475.1 Ahrensia sp. | reverse complement strand
TGGTGCGCGAATTCTTTTTGGTGACGTAATAAAACCCGGTGTCTGCTGTCGAGTTCAGTTTCACCTTGATGGTGGTCGCCTTGGCCATGGTCGTATCCTAGAAAATTATGGGAAAGTACGCGTCAAGAAGTTGATTGCCACTTTCATTTTGGGGTTAGTTACGACACTGCGGATAAATGTCAAGTTAGATGATATCGCGCATGAACATTTTACCTTTCAAATGGAAAAAAGGCACGCTCGTTGTTGGTGAAAGTCTAGGGTCCTGCGCCAGCCGGTTTTGTAATTCTTCGAGCACGGTAACGGTAATTTCCGGCAATTCGAGCTGTTTGGCTTGTTCAAGGTTGAGCCAGTGTAAATCCTGCAATTCTCCCGACGGACCGGTGCCTTCAGGCAAGCGGTGGGCAATATGTTCAGCGCGGGTTGCAAAGAACCACGCATCAAAACGGCGGGTACGACCCGGCGGGGTTATGGCACGCGCCACCAAGCGGGGGTAACACCCAATTCACTAAAGGCGCGCCAATCGGGATGTTCTGCTTTGAACCCGCCGCCTTTTTCTCCAAGCAACAGGCCCGCTTCCTCGTAGGTTTCTCTTAAGGCTGCAAGACCAAGCGCGCGGACGCGGCGGCGCGATGGTTTGGCGCGCAGGTTCTTGTAAATTTTGTCCTCAACGGTTTTGTTGAACTCGTTGCCAGCGGGAACAGAGCCGTCAAAGCGGTCAACCCGCCCACCGGGAAATACAAAAAGCCCGGGCATGAATTGATGTCCCTCGTGGCGGCGGCCCATCAGCACTTTTGTATCCGAGCCTGTTCCATCCAAAATGATCAGCGTTGCGGCATCTTTTGGGGGCATGTTGGGGCTGCGTTTGGAGCCGTCCAATACCGCGGCACGTTCCATGGCGTCCCGGCTTATTTTATGCCTGAGCGGGCCCTTAGTCATCTTGAGAATTCTCATCAAAACCGAACATTCGAAGCGCCCATTGCATTCCAACAACGCCGCCTTTTACCGGTTGCATCAGCGCCAGCGACAATATCAGGGAAAGGGGGATCCAGATCATCAGGTGGGTGATGAGCGACCAATCGAAATTGCTTTCAGCGATCATGATCAAGGTGACGAGAACGTGCCCGACAATTAAGATAATAATATAGGGCGGAAAATCCTGCGCCTGTTCGTGGTGCAGTTCTTCGCCGCACACCGCGCACGATGGTACAACTTTGAGCCAGTCCTTAAACATTTTGCCCTCGCCGCATTTTGGACAGCGGCATTTGATGCCTTTTATTATGGCGGGACGAACCGGGCGGGGCGGTTGATCGTTTATGATGTCAGTGTGAATATCAACACTCATGATATATTATTTTCTCTTGCCGAAGCGATTGGATCTCTTGGAACGCCTGGGTTTTCCCGAAGGTGAACCGGGCCGCGAACGCTTTGAACGGGGCAGACCCTCACCTTTGCGCCCTTCGCTAATCATTTCAAACAGTAATGCGCCCGCCATCGGTGCGGCTTCCAACAGTTTTACCTCCACAAAATCTCCCATCTGGTACATGAGATTGCTGCGCTCCCCTACCACCCGGTGGGAGACCTCATCATAGATATAATAGTCATCCCCCAGTTTAGAAATGGGGATAAAACCGTCCGCTCCAGTATCAGCCAGGGTGATGAACAGCCCGGAACGGGTTACACCATTAATACGGCCATGAAATTGGGCACCGATTTTATCGGCCAGATGCGCCGAGATCAACCGATCGACGGTTTGGCGTTCCGCCTGCATGGCGCGCCGTTCGGTGTCTGAAATCTCCTGCGCAATCTGTTCAAGCCGTTCTTCTTCCACAAGCGTCAATCCGCCATCCCCCAGTTTTAGCGTCGCCACCAGGGCGCGATGCACAATTAAATCGGCATAACGGCGGATGGGGGAGGTGAAGTGGGCGTATTTTTTCAAATTCAGACCAAAATGGCCGATATTCACCGGGTTGTATTCCGCCTGGCTTTGGGAGCGCAGTACAACCGAATTGACCAGTTCTTTATTGTCCGTGTCCTGCACCTGAGCCAAAATGCCATTGAAGGTTGCAGGTTTTATTTCACCACCTTTGGCCAGTGGAATGGCCATGGTGCGCAGAAATTCGCGCAGGCTTTCCAGTTTGGCCAGAGTTGGTGCGTCATGGATGCGGTAGATAAGTTTTTGCTTGCGCTTTTCCAGCGTCTCGGCGGTTGCCACATTGGCTTGAATCATAAACTCTTCCACCAGCTTATGGGCGTCCAGACGCGGCGGTACAATCACCCGGTTCACACTGCCATCTTCATTCAGCAGAATTTTTCGCTCCGGCATATCCAGCTCAAGCGGCTGGCGGTATTCGCGACCCCGTTTTAGAACTTCATAGGCTTCCCACAACGGTTTCAATACCGGCTCCAGCCAGGGTTGGGCGCGGGGGGCATCATTTCCATCGATTGCCGTTTGCGCCTCCTGGTAGGAAAGGCGCGCATGGGAACGCATCATGACGCGATGGAATGTATGGCGAATTTTGCGGCCGTTTTCTGCAAATGTCATGCGCACAGCCAGTGCCGGACGATCCACATTTTCTTTCAGCGAGCACAGATCATTGGAAATTCGTTCAGGCAGCATGGGCACAACCCGGTCTGGAAAATAAACCGAATTTCCGCGCAACAGGGCTTCTTTGTCCAGTGCGCTCTTGGGGCGCACATACCAGCTTACATCCGCAATCGCCACCGTGACGATCACCCCGCCTTCATTGGTGGGTTCCTGGTCTGGTTCCGCGTAAATGGCATCATCGTGATCCTTGGCATCCGCCGGATCGATGGTGATGAGAGGCAGTTCGCGCCAGTCTTCGCGCTTTTTCATGTCGGCATCACCGGCGGAATTCGCCTCTTTCAATACATCTTCCGGGAAATCCGTAGGGATAGAAAACTGGTGCAATGCGATGAGGGAAATAGCTTTTTCGGAATTCAGATCGCCAATGATTTTATCCACCTTGGCTTGTTTTAAGCCATGGGTGTTTTTGCCAATGACGGTGACTTCAACCAGATCACCGGGCTTTGCTTCACCAATATTCTTTTCATGAACCACCAACTCGTCTTGTTTGCGTTCGGTGGGTTCGATGCGTCCAACAAACCCGTTTTCCGGGGTTTTATAGGGGCGGTAAACGCCCAAGACTGTGCCACCGCCACGGTCAAGTATTTTCATCACCCGGGCGCGGGGCAGGCCTCGCTCAACACTTGAAATTCGCGCCAGCACCCGATCACCAACCCCCGCAACGGGTGCTTTGGAACGAGCGTGATTGACTATTGAGACTTTTGGTAATTTGCCATCCGTATCTTCATTCCATTGCACCGGATAGGCGATCAGCCCGCCATCTTTTTCACGCTCCTTAATGTCCAGCACAGTGACTGAGGGCAGGGTGCCCGGTTTGGAAAAGCGTTTGCCTTCTTTTTTAAGAAGCCCCTCGTCCTGCAATTCTTTCAGCATGGCCTTCAGGGTGATTTTTTGCTGGCCTTTTAATCCAAATGCGCGGGCAATTTCGCGCTTGCCACTAAGTTTCGGATTGTCGGTCAAAAACTCCAGGAGTTCTTCAATGGAGGGCATGGGGGCGCGTTTGCCCTTGTTCCTGCTTCCGCTTCCTTTTTTGGGTTTTTTCACTTTCGACACGAAAAACTGCTTTCTGCCAATCTACTCGGCCTTTTTGGCGGTGGGCTTTTTCTTCTTGGCTGCGGCCTTCTTCTTCTTTTTCTTCGGCGGCTTCTTGCCCATCTTTTCAATACGCGCAATCAGCAGTTGAACCGCCTGTTCCATAGTCACAGATTGCGGATCGATATCCTTAGGGATAGTGGCGTTGATTTTGCCGTGGTTGACATAGGGGCCAAAACGCCCGTCTTTCACAGATACGGGGCCTTCCAGGTCCGGGTGTTCGCCCAGATCCTTTAAGTTGGAGGCACCACGCCCACGGCCTTTTGGGTTGTCTTTAGCTTCGGCAATCAATGTCACGGCGCGGTTCAAACCAACGGAGAACACTTCATCATCGGTTTCCAAACCCACATATTTGCCATCGTGTTGCAACACTGGCCCGTAGCGGGCGAAGCGGGTGGTTATGTCTTTTTCCGTCTCGGGATGTTTGCCGATGGTGCGGGGCAGGGCGAGCAATTGCAGGGCTTTTTCATAATCAACTTCTGCCGGGTTCCAGCTTTTTGGCAGGCCGGAGTTTCTGGCTTCTTTGCCTTCGCCGCGCTGAACGTAGGGGCCGAAGCGGCCTACCATCAGCTTGATTTCTTCGCTTGAATCCGGGTCTACTCCTAAAATCTTCGGCCCGTCATTGGCGGTTTGCTGGGATTGTTCCAACCCTTCCGCCCCAAGTTGGCGGGTGAATTTACATTCAGGATAATTGGAGCAGCCAATGAACGCGCCAAATTTACCAACCTTCAAACTCAATTGACCTTCACCACAGGTTGGGCATTTTCGCGGGTCACCCCCGTCTTCTTGTTCTGGGAAAGCCAGTGGGCCAAGGGCTTCGTTCAAGGTGTCGAGAACCTCGGTAATGCGAAGGTCTTTGGTATCATCAACCGCGGCCGAAAATTCCACCCAGAATTCGCGCAATACATCTTTCCACGCCAAATCACCGGCGGAAATTTTATCCAGCTTTTCCTCCAGCGACGCGGTGAAATCATACTCCACATAGCGGTTGAAAAAGCTTTCCAGAAAAGATGTCACCAACCGGCCTTTGGCCTGCGGGATCAAGCGGCGCTTGTCCACCACCACATAATCTCTGTCTTCCAGGGTTTTTAAGGTGGAAGCGTAGGTGGAGGGTCGACCAATGCCGAGCTCTTCCATTTTTTTAATGAGAGAGGCTTCGGAATACCGCGCCGGTGGTTCAGTAAAGTGTTGGGTGGCTTCAATGCTTTCGCGGCTAATGCTCTCGCCTTGTTTGAGGGCAACCAAGCGTTTGTCCTCATCATCGCTTTTCTTTTTGCTGTCCTGATAAACAGACAAAAAGCCATCGAATACCACCACAGAACCATTGGCGCGAACGGTTG
>QILU01000134.1 GCA_003233475.1 Ahrensia sp. | reverse complement strand
GGGCCCTTGGAATTGATTACTTCTAAGGATTGGGGAACGGCGGAATAGTGGATATTGGTTATTTTTCCAGTGGCAGTCATAAACACCATATCCAACGGGATAAACGTATTCTTCATCCACATGGATACTGGCCGAGTTTCTGCAAACCGGAACAGCATGCCCTTTCCCAGCGCCATCGACTTTCGCCACATCAACCCCGTTGCGAGGCTTTCGTCATCTGAAGCCAGCTCCACCTGCCACCCTGTTTCGTCCTCTGTTTGGTTTTGTGGGTCATGCAAAATAATGCGCTCAAGCACCAGGGTGGGATTAACCGATTTCGCCAAAATCGAATCGGAAAATACGAAATAACCAAATCCGAATAAAAAAATGAGTGCTGATCTAATCAAGTGAATTCTCCAGTCCTGAAAGTTTGACTTTATATAGGCGCTAAATTTAGGCGTAAAAATGGAGGCAGAAAAACAGCGGAAATGATCAACATGACTGCTGGCGGAATTTGATGAATCTGAAAATTAGTGGCTCCGTGGCCCATCGGTTCCGGAGCAGGGATGAATTTCCGCGGCCATCAGGCCTTTTTGCCCGTCGCCAAATTTGACCATGACAAACTGGCCGGGTCGAATTTCTGTCAATCCGTAACGCCGCAGGGTTTCCATGTGGATAAATATATCCTCTGTCCCCTCACCTCTGGTCAAAAAGCCAAAGCCTTTAGTGCGGTTGAACCACTTAACCTCGGCGCGCACCAACTCGCTGGTTGCCTGAACATCAACATGGGTATTTGCCGGGGGCAGTTGGGATGGGTGAATTGCGGTGGAGTTATCCATGGAAAGCACGCGAAACGCTTGCAGCCCCCGGGTTTTGGAGACCACTTCACAGACAATGCGGGCACCTTCAAGCGCGGTTTGAAAACCATCATCCCGCAGGCAGGAAACGTGCAGCAACACATCCGGCAGATCATCGTCGGGAACCACAAAGCCAAAGCCTTTTGAAACATCAAACCACTTGATTGCACCGGCCACCACAATAACTTCTGTCGGAAGGCCATCTTCACCCGTAACAATTGCCGGGGCGGTGGCGGAATCTGACGGACTGCCAGTTTCCACAACCCCGGTTCCCATCCCCTTGGTTTCGAGGTTTTCAACAGGTTTCCCACCCGAAGCTTCGGCAATACCGATTCCAGAACTCTCGTTATTTTCATGATCCGAAGCGTTGTTTTCTTCCGCAGACGGATTTGATGTCAGCTTAGAGCCCATAAACGATTCCCCTCACCAAAATGGTGAACAATAAAAAAGAACAGCAGGCGAACTCAATTTACAAAAGAGGCCACCTTTGATTCGTTGCTTAATTTAGCACGTCGACCCGAAAGTCCTGCAAGTGTCTAGCAATTTTTTTTATGCCTCTTTCAAGCCACATGGCGCTTTTTCCAAGGGTATTTCGGCGTTTTCGCGTTTATACACGGGCTGATGGCATTATTTTCAACGGCACCTTGTCTTTCTCCAACTGCCCTTTAGATTCAAAACTCTATCGACATCATCCGAAAGTCCATGCCATGAAATACCTTCACACAATGGTGCGCGTAAAAGACCTGGAAGCTTCCTTAGACTTTTACATTAATAAACTGGGGATGGTTGAAACCAGGCGCAAGGAATATGAAGGCGGTCGTTTCACTCTCATATTTTTGGCCGGATCTGCAGATGTGGAACGGGCCACCACCGAACGCGCCCCTGAGTTGGAACTCACCTATAATTGGGATCCTGAAGACTATGACAGTGGTCGAAATTTCGGCCACCTCGCCTATACCGTCGAAAACATATACCAGACCTGCCAGAAACTGATGGATGCCGGAGTCACCATCAATCGCCCTCCCCGCGACGGGCGCATGGCGTTTGTAAAATCCCCGGACAATATTTCCTTCGAATTGTTGCAAGGCGGAGATGCGCTTCCCCCGGCCGAGCCGTGGCTCTCGATGGAAAACACCGGAACCTGGTGAGATGTCAAAAACCGGAACGGAAATTCATGTCTCCGCCTGCCCCCGCAATTGGTCATATTGCTGCCGTACTTACTTTTTATTCGGGTTCTGTGGGGCTAACACGAATTTTTAATTGGCCTAATTTTCATGAATATTTGTTCAAGCGTATTGATCTGGAAGTTTGGGCTTGATAACAACGCGACGTACAAAACTGGTGGGTTTGTAACGCGCAATTTGTTGGCCATGTGCAAAAACCAAAACAGGATCAGTAGCTGGTCGAATAAACTGTAATAACGGGGCAATAAGTGATTTTCTCTTTTAGAAAATTTTTGAATTTACATCAAAGGCTTAAACTCCTTTTTGCACTACTTGCCAGCATTTTTCTCGCAGGTTGTGTGGCTGGTTCCGCCCTGCCGCCTCAAAATCTTGGAACATTGCTTTCGACTGAAGAAACAGCCAAGCAGGAACCAACAAATTCTTCAACCGACAACCCTCTGGAAAAAGAACTTCCGACCCATCAAACACCTGTCCCTGAAGTGGCGGGTTCGGAAACAGAAACCAACCTTAGCCCGGCGGTAAGAAGTGCTTTGGTTCCAGCTCCCGCCACCACCACCCCACCACACGACGCCGTGAGCAATGTTGCCATAACTCCTCCCCCTCCGGCTCTGGCGCCACCACCCCACGCACCAGAGGCCGCACCGGCAACAATTGTTGAACAGAAACCAGAGCCAGAGCCAGCATCCAAGCCTAAACCAAAGCCCGATCCTGTGCCAAAAACTGTAACCAAGCCACAAAATAACAACAATTTGTTTGCTGCCCTGGCGCGAAACAATGAGGCCGGCAATGTTTCAAAAAAAACTGCACGAAAATCCTCCAAGCCAGCCAAACCGCCAAGAAAAATAAGAGCAGAAATTCGTAATGGGAAGAAGGGATTGCCCGGGGTTCGCCTGAAAAAAATATTCGGAATCGACAGCAACGAGACGGAAGAATTTGATGAACCGGTTAAGGTTGCCGGTGTTGCCAATCTGGCCCGCCGCGGCACTAACGGCCTGTTGTTACAACGCAGAGGTGTCAAAGTGGGTTGCTTCCCACCCCGTTTGCTTAGAATCCTAAAGCAAGTTGAACGCCGGTTTGGCCGATCTCCGATTGTCAGCTCCGGCTACCGCTCCAAAGCTTATAACAGGCGCGTAGGCGGTGCCCGCAACTCCACCCATATTCGTTGTATCGCCGCCGACATTCAAGTTAAAGGTGTCAGCAAATGGAAGCTGGCAAGATATCTGCGCAGCATTCCTGGTCGCGGCGGTGTTGGGACTTACTGCTATACCAACGCAGTACATATCGACATTGGTGCCAAACGCGCATGGAACAGTTGCCGCCGCACCCGCAAGGGAAACCGCCGAAAAAGAAAATCCTGACGGCACAGATTCCAGAACGGATTTAACGCGATTGCCCGATGCCCCATATGGATCAATAATTTCTCTGCAGATTTGCTGATAACAGGCTTGCAGCCATCAATTTTCCTGCCTATACACCCTGCGACTGTGGTCCCTTCGTCTATCGGTTAGGACGCCAGGTTTTCAACCTGGAAAGAGGGGTTCGATTCCCCTAGGGACTACCAGAATTTCCTAGACCCCAGACCCATTCACGCCCACACTGCAGGCACTTTGTATCGGCGGGGTCATTGCCCTGCTCACCACTTCAGTATGCATAGTCCATAGATTAGTGTACCACGAACCCACACAATCCCGCGGAACCAGAAAATGAACGACAACAACCGGGTTGGCGATCGCCTTAATGAGAAATTTTGTTGACGCAAAAATTGCGGAATAAACATGAGTAGACCTGAATGCCTGAAAAATTCCCGCGAGGTTTCATTAAGCGCCGGACAACAGATCTTTGGCGCGGGAGACCCCTGTCAAAATTTCTATTATCTGCTCCAAGGCTCGATTCGCGTTGATCTCATTGCGAAGAGTGGAAAATCTATATTGTTGTACCGCTTTGGTGCTAACGAGACTTGCATCCTGACGACATCGTGTCTGCTGAGCGGTGAAGACTACTGCGCCGAAGCTCATGTGGAAAAAGACATTCATGCTCTCACCCTGTCGGAGGGCGAATTTCTGTCCCTTCTGGCAACCTCGGCCGAATTCCGGCAATTGGTATTTGACTCGTTTGCCAGCCGCCTTTCCACCATGATGATAAAAATTGACGAAGTGGCGTTTTCATCCCTCGACAGCCGCATAGCCTCACGCCTGCTGGAACTCAACAAAGACGATAAGGAACTGACAATCACCCATGAACAACTGGCCGCCGACATTGGCACCGCCCGTGAAGTGATTAGCCGCAGGCTTGCCGGCTGGGAAAAAGAAGGGTTGATCAAGAGACATCGGGGAGGATTGAAAATTCTATCCAGCACAGGGCTGCAAAAACTATGCACCCCTGTTGACTAATTTAGAAATTTTGACGTTTCGTGACTAAGTCACAGAAGACAAACTCAAGCCGTCGTATTTATCAGTCCAACTTAACCAAGGAGAAATCTAATGAACCTCAATGTTGGGTCAGCTGACCGTATTTTTCGTATTCTCGCGGGCGCAGCCCTTATCCTGCTGTTATCCTGCTGCCACTGATGGGAATTGTATCATCAACAGCTTCCACGCTTGGAATTGTGATGATGATTGCCGGAGCCATATTCCTCGTCACCGGATTTGTGAGCTTTTGCCCCATGTATCGCCTCATTGGCGCAAGCACCCGCGCCAAAACTGACGGTTAAAGAGATCCGTGTCTTTGCTCGAAATGCTAGGCCTGCGCCAACCTCTGGCGCAGGCTCTTTCGCCCAAACAAGCTCACCAAATGCAGCAGAACGGCGAAATCGTCATTATTGACGTGCGTCAACCGGATGAATGGCAGCAAACCGGTTTGCCCGCAGGGGCCCAAGGCGTTGCCCTAAGTGGTCCGAATTTTATTGAACAGATCGAGGAAATTGCAGCTCAAAACAAAGGCTGCAAACTTGCCATAAGCTGCCAAAGCGGCATGCGTACCAAAGCCGCAGTGAAATCTCTTGATGCCCACGGCATGAAAAATTTGCACCAGATTAAGGGCGGCCTGATGGCCTGGAACCGGGAAAATCTGCCGATTGATAAAACGTAAAAAACATGCGTAAAAATTTGACCCGACCATCAGGAATCGAACCACCCCGGCGGAGCCGGGAAACAAAAAATCGAGGGTTCGATAACGCTGCAGCCAGTTCGGGGCACAACAGCAATTACAGAGCAAGGCGCTGGAGCGGGTGAAGGGAATCGAACCCTCGTATTCAGCTTGGAAGGCTGCTGCTCTACCATTGAGC
>QILU01000092.1 GCA_003233475.1 Ahrensia sp. | reverse complement strand
ATTGCGCCATCGTGTCAAAAAACTGGAGCGCACGGCTAATTTTGATGCCGATACCGGGCTTCCAAACAGGGCCTATCTGCTGGAACGGGGTGCTGCTGAATTTCAACGCAGCCGCAGGTATGGGCATGCGCTTTCAATAGCGGTGGCAGAAGTTCACGGCTTTTACAAAATTGTCCAATCCCATGGGGCAAGCTCCGGCGATAAAGCCATGGCGGGGCTCGCCCAAGTGTGTGAAAGCGCCTGCCGGGCGGGCACCGATATTGCCGGGCGTATCAGCCAGACAGAAATTGCTATCCTGCTGCCGGAAACAACCCTTTCCGGTGCCTTACAGTTCGTGGACAGGCTGCGCAGCCTGATTGCCGATACACCGATCCAATTGGAGAACGGTTTTATTCGGCTGGGTATTCGCTCCAATACGGATACCATCCAGGAAGACGATCACAGCTTCATGCAATGCCTATTGCGGGCAACAAAACCGCGGGCAGAAAATTAAGCCAAGAGCCGAATGAAGATACGAGAATGAAAATGGTACGGCTGGAAGGGTTTGAACCATCGACCTCTGGATCCACACTCCAGCGCTCTACCAACTGAGCTACAGCCGCACATTTTCAGCTATCCCCACAAGAAAAAAATTCATGCAGGAACTTGCGTGTCATAAAAGCAAATAACTGGAGGGGCAAGCCTGATGCCGCTTGAAATATCAAAAAATCCTGCTGCGCGGAGAAATTCCTCACAACCGTCTCCACCTCGTCGGTTAACCGTGCCCCTTGAAAGTTCCTCCAAAGTAGCCATTTGAGTGGATTAAAACGTGAAAAAGCGGTATTCACACTTTGTTAAGTATGACGAACAGGCTGCAAGCTCAGATGAGAAGAAATTTCTCGACTGGTGGTCAGGCTCAAGATGATCGTCCAAACACCGAGTAATACGAGTAAACAATATATGGCGCAGGCAAACTATCCCTATCTTGACCTGACTGTGCTTCCGCAGATTCGTGACCATGTCATAACATCCAACGCAGCATTGTTGTTCGACAAGTCCCTGGAAAATGTCCTGTGGGCAAATGGGGAAGGTTCAAAACTCATTGGCGCTCCTGCGGTTAGAGCCGTGCTTGAAAATAACATCTCGCCAAACCCGGTGATGATGCGCCAGATCAAAACAGCCGCGGAAAAACTGGACACAAATCTGGAAGCAACTGCAATCATGCGTGTGCGTTCGGGCTTTAAGACGCGCCTGCTCGGCTTTACCGTGCGGCCGATAAAATTGCCGGGGGGCGAAGTGGCGGTTTTACTGTTGACCGAAAATGTTCGCGATCAGGAACATAATGCAACAGATATGGCTAAAGCTGCGGTAGATTGCCTAGATGGCTATAGCAATGCCGCTGCGGTTCTCGATGCCAATGGAGAAATTATTGCTGCCTCCCGACATTTCTCCTCACTGTTGGTTTCTAAAAATGAGCTGGAATTGCTTGTGCAAGAAGTCTCCACCGAAGATGATCGATTGATAAAACGCCCGATCCAAACCCAAAAGGGTGATTTTGCGGCGGGAATTGCCCGGCTGACAGACAATCCAGCCAGCCATATTTTGATAATTGCCAATGGGGAAAGAGATGTTGCCGCGGATGATGCGCCCGACAAATTCCAACAAGGAAAACGGGAAACTTCACCAACCGCCGCAACAGCCTGCACAAAAGAGCGGAGCGCTGGTATTATAAATCGCAACCCGAAGAGATTTCCGAGCCGGAACCTGATTTCGAGAAAAAGCCCGCGCCAGAAGACAAAAGAAGCGCCAAACTGGTTGAGGACGTCGCTCCTTTGCCGCAATCTGCACCAAACGAAAATCTTACTCGATCCAAAGATACTGACCCCGATACAAAACCGAATGAGCTCAATCGGTTTTCTGCCACTGCCCGATCAATCCGCTTTGTATGGGAAATGGGGAAGGAGAATGAATTTCGTTCAATCTCCCACGAATTGGCCGATGCTGTCGGGGTAAAAGCCGCTGACATTCAGGGCAAGAGCTGGGAGAAGATCAGTGAAGAGTTGGGGTTTGAAAATGCCGAAGAAATTGGCGAGTTACTGAACAGACAAGACACATGGTCGGGAAAAACCGTTCTTTGGCCTGTAGCAGGGACCGATCTTTGCGTTCCAATTGATCTGGCCGGCCTCCCTTCCTACGGGCGTGACCGCGTTTTTGAAGGATTCAACGGATTTGGAATTATCAGGATGGCCGACTCCGTCATAGATCCCGATGCGACCGGATTGAAACTTGCAGACCAGGCGAGCCACGCCCGGAAAAATTCTTCCAAAGCAGGCAATATTGGTTTTCTTGCCCGTTCGAACGACAATGAAAATTCGCAAACTGGGGATGCGAAAAATAACTTAACTAAAGATACCGTTGTTGATCTCGACGCTGAACGCGATAATAAAAACGGGCGCTCGCTGACCTCGCACGAACAGGAAACATTTGAAGAAATTGGCGAGAAACTAACGGATGAACCCGGCCGGGAAAATGAGGCTTCTGTTGAAGAGAACAGGTCTGAAGATGCCCAGGTTATCGAAAATTCCGAGCAAAAACCCCACAACTTAAACCAAATTCAAATTCCGCAGCACGACGTGGATACCTCAATCCTTGCCCGCCTTCCTGTTCCAGTATTGGTTTACCGGGACAATGAATTGCTATTCGGAAATCAGGAATTTTTCAAGGCAACCGGGTTTGAGAGTTTGGTTGAGTTGGCTGATGCCGGCGGTGTTGATGTACTGTTTAGGACCACGGGTTCAGGTGAAGACCCAAAGGGTCGGATATATCATGCTGACGGAAGTAAACTAAATTTTGGCGCCCATTTGCAACGGGTTCCATGGGATGAAAACCGCGCCATGCTGCTCACGTTACGCAATAGCGAAAGTGATACGGGCCGGGATGCCACCTCAAATCAAGATGACCTCGATTCAATAAACCCCCGCCAGGACTTTTCTCGAGACCGGGCCAACCCGTCTTCATTCTCAAGACCAAGACTGGCGATGGTCAATCCATCCAATCCGGTAGCCGTCGAATCAGAACACCACGAAGAAAACAGGCTGGAAGCTTTTGGAGGATTGGGTGCCGAAGATTTACGCAGCATTCTGGATACCGCGACTGATGGGGTGATTATACTCTCGGATGAGGGAATTGTACGGGCAATTAACCGCTCAGCCGAGGCGTTGTTCGATGTGAAACCTGATCAGGTACTTGACCAGACATTTACCAAACTCCTGGCTCCGGAAAGCCACCGTTCGGCGCTCGATTACATTTCCGGCATGACGGGAACCGGAGTTGCAAGCATTTTGAATGACGGTCGCGAAGTGATCGGAAAAACTTCAAACGGGGGGCTGATCCCGCTGTTCATGACCATCGGAAAATTACAAAAAACCGATGCCTGCTGCGCAGTAGTTCGGGATATTACCCACTGGAAAAAAGCTGAGGAAGAACTGGTTACCGCGAAGTCTCAGGCCGAGTTGGCGAGTGATCAGAAGAGTGAATTCCTGGCAAAAATCAGCCATGAAATCCGCACTCCGCTCAATGCAATTATCGGCTTTTCCGATATTATGATTGAAGAGCGTTTCGGCAAAATTGAAAATGATCGATACCGGGGTTATTTGCGCGATATCCACCGCTCAGGAAATCACATGCTGGAGCTGATTAATGATCTGCTCGATATTTCCAAAATCGAAGCCGGTAAAATGGATTTGGAATTTGATGCCTGCGATTTGAATACCATCATTACCGAAACCGTTGCCCTTACCCAACCGGAAGCAAATAAGGAACGCGTTATAATTCGCACCAGCCTTTCGTCTGTTGTTCCAAAGGTGGTGGCTGATCCGCGCAGCCTAAGACAGATAATCTTGAACCTGGTTTCCAACAGCATCAAATATACCAAACCCGGCGGTCAGGTGATTGTCTCGACGGTTTATGATGAAAGGGGAGAGGTCGTGCTTCGGGTACGGGACACGGGGATAGGCATGAGCGAAATTGAATTGGCAAAAGCATTGAAGCCGTTTCAACAGATCGACAAACCGTCCGATTCCGGCAAGCAGGGTACCGGCCTTGGCCTGCCCTTGACTAAAGCTATGGTTCTCGCCAACCGGGCGGAATTCCAAATTGAGAGCACCCCTGATGAGGGCACAATGGTGGAAATCCATTTTCCCAGCCAACGAGTGCTCGCAGATCGATAGACACTTCAACTTTAGAATGATTCTAAGCGATTGATTTTCCTAGTTAATCTTCTTGACGAACACCCAAGTGCCGCTTATTTCAAGAATGCAGCAACCCTGCAATTGATAATCCACTCCCCGCGGCCTTGAACCCCGGGTGCTGAAGGACCATAACAATGCCCGCTCGTCTACACGGCTGTGATGCTTAGTGCGCTCAATCCATTCAGGAAAAATTTCAACCCTGGCGGCTTAAAAGCGGTGGTGCCTCTTGCGTTGCTGCTGGCGCTTGCCGTCCTGCCCTTTGGGTCCTTGATCTGGATTGCGCTTGGCAACCCGGTGGAGGTTTGGCCTCACCTGCTGGCTTATGTCTTGCCGAATACGGTGTGGCAGACCGGGGTGTTGTTGATATTGGTTGCCGTTGGTACTTGCGTGTTGGGGGCGGGAACCGCCTGGCTCATTTCGCTGTGTCAGTTTCCGGGTCGTCGATTATTCTCCCTGGCCCTGGTATTACCGCTCGCGGTTCCCACCTACATTGCTGCCTACACCCACGGGGAATTCTTTGGTTATACTGGTCCAGTCCAACAATTGGTGCGAGATGTTGGCGGGTTCTCCACCTCGCGGGATTATTGGTTTCCTGACATTCATTCCCTTGGTGGCGCGGGGCTGATATTCTCGCTCGTTTTGTATCCTTATGTTTACCTCACCTGCCGGTTGATATTTTCCATGCAAGGGGCCTCCGCGCTGGATGTGGCGCGCACACTTGGGGCCAGTCCGGTGCGGCAGTTCTGGAAAATTGGTCTGCCCATGGCCCGCCCTGCGCTCGCAGCAGGGGTGGCGCTGGCGCTTATGGAAACGCTGAATGATATTGGTGCGGTTGAAATTTTGGGGATAAAAACCTTCTCCTTTGCCATCTATGAAACCTGGCTTAACCGCGACAGCCTGGGTGGCGCGGTGCAATTGGCTTTGCTTTCTCTTATTCTGGTGGCAGCCCTTGTATGGCTGGAAAGGCGGGCCCGCAACAGGCGCAATTATGCGACTTCTGAACGCGATAAACCCCCATCGGTGATGCGGCTCAGCCCCTTCAAACAAGCCCTTTGCGTTCTATTTTGTCTGGTTCCGCTGGTTGGCGGACTGGGCATTCCGGTTTGGACACTGGGTGTTTATGCATTTCGAAGACTTGATCAGATATTTGAACCGGCGGTCATTTCTGCGGCAGGAAACAGTATTCTTGTGGCGCTGTTGAGCGCTATCCTCGCCACCCTCATTGCCTATGGGGTGTTGCAATACGGGCGAATTACAAAACGGAAGGAAATTGGAACCATTGGTAAAATAGCCAGCCTTGGCTACGCGGTTCCAGGAACCGTCCTTGCCCTTGGGCTGCTGATTTCTCTGGCAAGTTTTGACAACTGGCTGGATGAATTCATGGGTTCAACATTTGGTGTTTCAACGGGATTGGCGTTGAGTGGTTCAATTTTTATTGTCGTTTACGTCTGTACCTTGCGTTTCCTCGCCATTGCTTATGGAACCATTGAGACCGGATTTATCCGGCTTTCCCCCAACATTGATATGGCAGCACGGGCGCTGGGGCGTACGGCTTCACAAACAGCGTGGCAGGTGCACCGCCCGATAATGGCAAAGGCGCTGGGAGCCGCATTCCTGTTGGTGTTCGTTGATAGCATGAAAGAACTTTCAGCCACCTTGCTGGTGCGGCCCTTTGGCTTTGAAACCCTGGCGACATTAATTTATGACCGGGCTTCTCAGGCAGTCCTGGAAGATGCGGCGATTGCTTCGCTGCTTATAATTATCATCGGCCTTGTTCCCATTATCTTCCTCTCACGCCTGGTCGGGCAAAAATAACAGCATCAAATTGCATGAAAAAAATGGCGCGAACGTTGCGGTTCGCGCCAGAGGAATAGTTAATTTGCTGTCAGGTCGTAGGGAAATAAAACACTAATTCCTGGGGAAGAAGTTAGATAAGATGTTATCTGTTTTCTTCCGATGAGTGCATTTTGCACGTCAATTGTTAAGCAGTGCTTGCCAAACTTGTTCAAATTATAGCGATCTCGCCTTGATCGTGAGCAAGGTAAATATTTCGGTCAGGAATT
>QILU01000108.1 GCA_003233475.1 Ahrensia sp. | reverse complement strand
ATGGTTCCGGCGTTTGAAAAGGCGGCATTTGAGTTGAACAAGGGGGATTTTACCAGGCAACCGGTTGTTACTCAATTTGGATTTCATATCATCAAGGTGGATGAAAAACGCAACCGGCCCCTGCCTACGTTTGAATCCGCCAAGGAACAATTGCGTCAGGTGATGTTAACAGAAGCCTATGCCAAGGTGATTAAAGCCGGACGGGCATCTATCGGCGTTGAGGTTTTGGACGAAAGTCTGAAATTACCTGAATAGGATTAATCGGGCTTCACCATCAACGGGAGGCATTAATTGAAATCAATGAAAATTTCTCCGCTTGCTCCCAAATTTCCTGCGTCTGTGCCCGCACTTTCCGGGGTTCGAATGGCGACGTGTGCCGGAATAAAATATTCCGGTCGGTCAGATTTGCTGTTAATGGTTTTTGATCAACCGGCCTCTGTGGCAGGGGTGTTCACCCGGTCAAAATGTTCATCTGCCCCGGTGGATTGGTGCCGTGCCAGATTGGACTCAAATGGTGTGCCAATGGCAAGGGCTGTGGTGGTGAATGCGGGGAATGCCAATGCGTTCACGGGTAAAAAAGGTGATGAGGCTGCCAGATTAACCGCAATTGCAGCTGCCAACGCCTGTAGATGTGAACCGGAGGACGTTTATCTTGCATCCACAGGAGTGATTGGGGAACCGCTGGATGCAGGGGCGTTTTTGCACCAGTTGGAAGCACTGGCAAATGACGCGGTTGAAGACCATTGGCTCGCGGCGGCCGAAACCATTATGACTACAGACACCTATGCGAAGGTCACCAGCCAAAGGGTGGATTTGGGTGGAGTTACAATAACCATTAACGGCATGGCAAAAGGGTCGGGAATGATCGCACCGGATATGGCGACCATGTTGTCTTTTCTGGTGAGCGATATGGATGTTGCGCCGCCAGTTCTTCAAGAAATTTTGTCGTCTCTGGTGGGGGAAACCTTTAACGCGGTGAGCGTGGATAGTGATACTTCCACCAGCGATACCTTGATGCTGTTTGCCACCGGTGGTGCCGGTGGAAAGGAGCTTAAAAGCAAAGACGACCCCCGTTATGACGGTTTTAAGGAAGCGGTTCGTCTGGTGATGCACGACCTCGCCATGCAGGTGATCCGCGATGGAGAAGGGGCGACGAAGCACATCGAAATTCAAGTAAGCGGAGCTGAGAACGATAAGGCCGCAAAGCTAATTGCATTTTCTATCGCCAACTCGCCTTTGGTGAAAACCGCTGTAGCTGGGGAAGATGCCAATTGGGGACGGGTGGTGATGGCCGTTGGAAAAGCAGGCGAAGAAGCTGATCGCGACAAGCTGTCCATATCTTTTGGCGGTATTCGGGTTGCGGTGGCAGGGGAACGTGATCCGGACTACAGCGAAGAGGAAGTCTCGAAAACCATGCGCCGGAACGAAATACTGATTTCAGTTGATGTGGGCATAGGCGATGGCACCGCAACCGTTTGGGGTTGTGATTTAACCAAAGAATATGTGGCGATTAACGGGGATTATCGCAGCTGACAAATTTGCAATTGAAGGTCAATTGAGGGAATATCAATTGGCTCAGTTTTTTAGTTAAAGTTAGTACAACCATGCCTACATCTTCCATCGCCTATGAATTGCCGAATGTGCGTCGTCTGGAAGCCGTAAGCTTCCGTTCATGGCCCGCGACGAACACCATTTACGATGGTGCCTGGGCTATCCGTTTGACCGCCGGGCATCCATCCAAGCGGTTGAATTCTGTCAATCCGCTGGACCGGGCCGATCATTCAGATTTGGAAAACCGTATTGCCCGGGCCGCCCGACGGTTTCAGGGGTTTGGACGACCGCTGGTGTTTCGCCAATCGCCGCTAGCGCCGCCGGAGCTGGATAATATTCTTGATGCAAGAGGATGGCGACGGTTTGATGAAACGTGGGTGATGACCCTTGATCTGGAAGACAAAAATTTGGCCGGAGCCGTTAGCCAGGTTCCCTTGCAGGATGTGGGAAGATGGATCGACCAAAGTGCTGTGATGGAAGGTTTTTCCGCTTCGGTGAAACCGGGGATGTCTGAGATTATCGGGCAGGTGCAAGGGGAGGTGGGGCTGTTTCTTACCGAAGATGGGAGCGGCAACCCCCTGGCGGCCGTTATGGCCGTTCGGTTTGGAGATTTGATCGGTTTGTTTGAGATTGTGTCCAATCCGAACATGCGCCGGCTCGGATTTGGCCGCCAGATTGTGCGCAACGCCCTGCTTTGGGGGCGCGAGAATGGTGCGCGAAAGGCCTGGCTTCAGGTTGTCTCTAATAACAGCATCGCAATCGACTTGTATGAAAGCGAGGGGTTCGTTGAGGCCTATCGCTATGCTTATCGGCAGGCCCCGGACAGCTTCACAGGATGAACTATGCCGAATAAGAATCTTGTTCTGGTGGTTGCGTGTGCGTTGATTGATGCGGATGATCGCATTTTATTGGCGCAGCGCCCTGAGGGCAAAGCCATGGCCGGGTTGTGGGAATTTCCCGGCGGGAAAATTGAACCGGGAGAGAACCCGGAAGCTGCCCTCATTCGGGAATTGAAGGAAGAGCTTGGGGTGGATACCAAATCAGCCTGTCTGGCACCGATTTCTTTCGCCAGTCATGAATATGACGACTTCCATTTGTTGATGCCGTTATACATTTGCCGTCGCTGGTGGGGCGTTGCCCAATCTCGCGAAGGGCAGGCCTTGAAATGGGTTCGGGCTAAGAATTTACGTGATTATCCCATGCCTGCGGCCGATCTACCGCTTATCCCCGCGCTCCAGGAAATTCTTTAGTAACCATCTCTTCACCATGTGGGCGTATTGTTTTGGGACATTGATTAAGAATTGGGAAAGCATCATGGCGTTCTTCAGCAAACGAGAGAAAACGATTGAGGATGAATTGGACCCGGCGGGTATAGGGTCTATTCAGGCCGCTATCGGGCTTTGTGTTCTGGGGCTTGTGGGTGCTTTGATGCTTACCCCCTTGCTCAACACGGGTCCAAATAAGCCGGTTAGAGTCGCAGTTTCGGGGCCGGGTATTGACCGCACTGTCACCGGTTCAATTGATAAGAAATCCGCTGATAAGAAATCCGGGGTAAGACGTTATGTTGTTCGCCGCAGCGTGACTCATAAAGATCCGAGCGCTCCTTGCGTTGTGTATGAGGGCCGAGCCACATACAACGATTGTTAAATTTTACCGGCTTTTATCGGGCACCCATCCGGCAAGGGATACCAGGTTGAAGCTGGCGCGAATTCGACCATCGGGATCAGAAAATTTATTCGCATATACTTCGCCCATACGAGCAATAATTTCCCTTGTGAGGGGCGGGTTGTTGTTTTTCTTGAGGTGTGAACTTACCCCGAACGCGCGCAGATCGCGGATCAGATCAAAACCCGTATCGTAGCGGACCGTTATCGTATCCTGATCAACCACGGGAAGGGCGTAGTTTGTTCTTTGTAACAGGGTTCCGGCATTGCGGATGTCAGTGAATGGGTCAACCCGCTGGCCCGCGCCGCCGGAAAGCTCACTCTCAGCCGTCAACAATGCAGTGCGCAGCTCATGAAGGGTGCCCGGCCCGGGCAGAACGGCCATTAGCAGACCGTCCGGGCGCAATGTCTGGTGCAATTGAATTAGTGTGCCGGGCAGATCATCCGACCAGTGCAGGGACAAGGGCGCGAGAATGAGATCGGCGCTCTGTTCTGGTAAGTTCAAATTTGTCGGGGTGGTAGTACTATCGGTTTTGCCCAGATAAACAGCTTCTTCCACCCGGGTGAGTGATTTTATTTGAGGTGCATTCTCCATGGCGTCACGCAAATAAGTGCTGCGGCCAAACAGGGCTATACCGTGGTCAAACTCCCGTTTTACCGCGCCCAGCCGTTCCATCATATCATCCACCACCGCAGCCATGAGAAAGCCCCCATCGGAGGAGGTTTGTTTGTTCTCGCGAACTTTATTTTCTAAAATAAGGGCTCTTTGCAAGCGCGACAGGTGTTGGATTTGGTTGAACAAGTGCGGGGCTCCAATTGATATTCAATAATCTCGCATATTATTTCCCGGCCTTCTATCTTTTTACGCTGGTGGTGAAGCCCAAATTCAGGTTAGAATTGTTGAATGGATGAGGGAGTGCAAATTACCGGCTTTCAAAGCGGGGCTAAATCAGGGTTATCAAAACTGGGTAATCTGTTCATGCCGCCCATTTGTCTGGCGTGCGATCGGCGGGTGGATGAACAGGGCGTGGTTTGCCCACAGTGCTGGTCGGGGATACGGTTTATTGAGAAGCCCTATTGTGCGGTAATGGGTTCGCCGTTTTCTTATGAGTTGGGGGAGGGGGCGATGAGTGCGCGGGCAATTGCCAAGCTGCCGCCTTTTGATAAAGCGCGATCGGTGATTTTGTATGATGAGGTGGCAAGGCGTCTGGTACAGGGGTTGAAGTTTTCTGATCGATTGGAACTTGCTCCCTGGATGGCGCGTTGGATGGTGCGGGCAAGCGATGGAATATTAGCGGATAACGCGATTGTTGTACCGGTGCCCTTGCATCGCTGGCGCTTGTTCGGGCGGCGGTTTAACCAGTCAGCGGAGTTGGCTCGTCATATTTCTTCGCGAATGAATTTACGATACGCTCCGGAAATGTTGAAACGCATTCGTGCAACAAGGCAGCAGGTGGGGCTTGGCCGAAGCGAGCGGGATAAAAATGTGCGCGGTGCGTTTCGGGTTCCCAAAGATTTAGCGATTGAAGTGAAGGGCCAGCATATTGTATTAATTGATGACGTGTTCACCACAGGAGCCACTTTGGAGGCCTGCGCCAGGGCGCTCAAACGGCGCGGAGCAGCGCAAGTTGACTGTTTGACATTTGCCCGCGTTGCAAATGGGGTTGCGGTGAACGAGGTTTGATCTCACTATCGCGGTTACGGGCGTTTTATTTTATGAAGGGCAATTTATGAAAGAGGTTACAATTTATACCCGCAAATTGTGTGGCTATTGCTCAGCGGCAAAGCGGTTGCTTATGTCGAAGGGAGTGGAGCTTACGGAGCATGACGCCACATTCAAACCTGAATTGCGCAATGAAATGGTTCAGCGCTCAGGCGGTTCAACCACCTATCCGCAAATTTTTGTTGGTGATGTTCATGTTGGTGGGTGTGATGAGTTGATGGCTCTGGAGCGGGCCGGTAATCTGGATCAATTGTTGAAAGCGTAGGGCCTGCACTATGAGTATTTTTACGGCCGCAGTGGTGCAAATGCGTAGCGGCGTT
>QILU01000243.1 GCA_003233475.1 Ahrensia sp. | reverse complement strand
CGGCATCTCCCCCTCAAGGGTGGAGATGGGAACGCGCCGCAAGTCTAGAATACTGCACCTAAGCCGATGCTGATGGCAGGTTTTTTATCATCGGCTCGGTTGCTTTTTTCAGCCATTGGGCCACGTCTGCAGGGATCAGCGGTTCCAGTTTTCTTCGCACCCAACCATGGTAGGCATTGAGCCAATGGAGTTCATCATCGCTGAGCAACAAGGGGTCGATCAACCGTTGGTCAATGGGGGCTAGAGACAGGGTTTCAAAGCCCATCATGGGTTGGTCGCCGCCATCAATATCAGCGGCTTCGCGCACCAGAATAAGGTTTTCAATGCGTATGCCGAACTGGCCTTCGCGGTAATAACCGGGCTCGTTTGAAACAATCATTCCGGGCATTAATTTTTCTGTTCCACGTCTGGAAATGTTTTGCGGACCTTCGTGGACAGCAAGGTAAGAGCCAACCCCGTGGCCGGTTCCGTGGGCGTAATCCATCCCATTTTGCCAAAGCGCAATGCGAGCCAGGGGGTCTAAATCCATGCCCCTGGTGCCTTTTGGAAAGCGGGCGAGGGCAATCGCGAAAATGCGCGGCGCTCTTCTTTGCCGGGGTCGCCAATTGCGATGGTGCGGGTGATGTCGGTTGTACCATCGTTATATTGTGCGCCGGAATCACAAAGATAAAGCTCCCCGTCTTTGAGCATGCGGTTGGTGTTTTCGTTTACCCGGTAATGCACAATTGCACCGTTGGGTCCGGCACCGGAAATGGTGTCGAACGAAATATCGCGCAGGGGAAACTCCTTCGTCATTTTGGTGCGAATTTCCTCCAGTTTTTTGGCAGCAGTTATTTCGTCAATTGTATTTGGTGGTTGTTGATCGAGCCAAAACAGAAAACTTGTGAGCGCTGCTCCATCACGCAGATGGGCGGATTTAGATCCCTCAATTTCAACTTTATTTTTTATGGCACGGGGAAGCGCCGCAGGGTCATTGGCGTAAACCACGGTGCCGCCGGCTTTTTTAACGATGGTGGTGAACGCGTGGGCTGCGCGATTGCCGTCAAGCATGACGCGGGCACCATCGGAAAGGCCGCGCAATTCTTGTTCAAGATCGGAAGGCGCGCACAATTCGCTCACCTGGGTGAGAAAAGCGCGGATATCGATAGCCAGTTTGCGCTGGTCAATGAATAGTTTTGGTTCGGCATCACGGCGCAGGATTGCATGGGTCAAAACGATGGGTGTATGGGCGACATCCTCGCCACGAATATTAAACAGCCAGCACACCGATGCGGGATCGGTAAGAACACAAATGTCCGCTTTGTTTGTTTCCATTACCGCCTGCATGTCTTGCATTTTGTCGTGGGTAAGGCGGCCTACAAAAGCGAGGTTGTGGATATGGGCGGGTCCCAGTGTTGGCGCTGGTTGATCATCCCAGATTTTGTCTATGGGGTTTTTTCGCAGTTCAACCAGTAGAGCGCCTGACTTCTTGCAGGCCTTTTTGAAACTCTTCACCTGATTGGTACTGTGCAACCAGGGGTCGATGCCAAGGGATTTTATCTCTGGAAGGTTTTGTTCAATCCATTTGTTTAGTGGGGTATCTATCAGACTTTCAATTTGCCAGTGGTCCGGATCGGTTTGCTCATTCGCCTGCAATGTGTAGCGGCCATCGACAAGAAGGACGGCATTTTTGCTTGAGACAATGGCATTCCCGGCAGACCCGGTAAAACCGCTTATCCAGGCCAGTCGTTCCTTCTCGGCGGGGAGGTATTCATTATTTTGCTCATCCGCGTGGGGAATAATAACGGCATCAATTTTTTGATCCCGCATAAGTTTTCGTAAAAGCTTCAGGCGGGAATTGCCTGTAACGGGAGAAGCAGGGGCATCAAAATTTTGGAACATCATAGGCGGCCTTTTTTTGTTCCTGTTATCAATATCATAATTTCCGCGCTTAGCGAGTGTGTTCAATTTGTGAATAAATCTATGCAAAAAACGCAGGGCTCATTTGCGACAATGGGCCTTACATAATTCAGCCAAAACACTATTTTCTGTCTACGCTGGACAATATGGCCCGGCTCAAGATTAGAAGGAATAAGGCAATGGGATTTCGTAATACATTCAATCGCATGATAACCGCCCGGGAAAAGCAGTTCAACCGCTATGTAAATGGTGCTTTGCTCAATCTCCATGATGAGACGCTGAGAAATGCAGGCTTTAACCGTGACGAGCTGAAAAAACAAGGCGCTTCCAACTACCCCTATTGATGCGTTTAGGTGGCACGCATAAGAAGGGTTAGCCAGTTGTCGCGAATGTGCCAGCGTTCCATAACCATTCCCTGACGGGCATAGGCAGAAACGATCCGTGCCCGCTGGTGGGGCAACAGGCCGGACAGGATGATTTGCGCACGGCAAGAAACATGATCACGCATCGGTTTTGCTAATTCCTCAAGCGGGCGGGCCAGAATATTGGCGAAGACCAAATCGACCTTGCCGAACCCGGTAAATAGGGGATGTTGAAAACCCGTTGCCGTTTCACAACGCACAAAGTTGGCTACTCCGTTGAGAGCGCAGTTCTCACGGGCAACATTTGTAGCCACCGGGTCAATATCCGTGGCCAAAACAGGAATGCGGGCAGCTTTTGCCAATGCAATGGCCAAAACACCCGAACCGGTTCCTAAATCCAGCGCCCTGCGGGGTTGACCCAACTGCCCTGAACTTTGTCGCAAGCAGATCTCCAACATATCCAGACACTCGGCTGTTGTGCCGTGGTGACCGGTTCCAAAAGCCTGTCCGGCGTCTATTTGAACCGGAACAAGCTTTTTGGCTGCTTCATCTTTGTCGTGGGAACCATGCACATAAAAACGGCCGGCGCTGACGGGGGAAAGGTTGCGCAGGGTTTCATTCACCCAATCTTTGTTCTCAAGAACTTCTTCACTAATGGTCAATCCAAAAGCGTCATTTCCCAGCCGCCGGGTAAGTTCCTCCCGCCAGTGAGCGGCCTCATTTTGGGGAATGTAGATGGAGTAACACCAGTCTCCGTTGCCCTGTTCGGTCTCAAATAAAACCGTTGTCACTCCTTCTTCTTCGAACCGGGGGTCGAGAATGGATGCGATGTGCATGGCTTCGGGTTTGCGGGCAATGAAATAGAGGCGCGTTTGGTTCATTGAGAGTGATTCACGTATGGAGCCGATAGGGTGTTGTAGCGAATTTACTCTAAACTGTCGTCCCGCCTGCCATGAGTTGACTGGCGCAATACACTTCTATCGGGCCGAACCAGGCTTTCTTCAACAGTAGTGTTACATCTGAGGTGGGAACAGAATGATCGCACAGGACCACCAGCGTGTTTGAATGCAATTGCACTTCCAGAATGCTGAGGTTCAAAAAAACTTCAGATTCAATGAGTGCGTATACGCGGTCTATATTTTCAGTGGAATTTTTTGACAATTGTACTGGAACTGTTTGTTTTGGATATTTGGTGCTCGCAGTATCGTCTGGAGAGTCAAAATTTTTCATAAATAAAGTTGTTACAGTTGTGTTGACCTGACCTGGGCTAGCCTTCAAACAAGGGATGAAATTAGTGCCTGATGGCAAAAAACGTATTTTCGGAGATGTTGAGTAATGAGTGTGAAGCGTATTGAGGCTGCAGGTTTGCAGGTTGCGGAAGAGCTGTTTGATTTTGTGAACAATGAAGCGCTGCCCAGCACCGGGGTAGAGCAGGATCAATTCTGGAAATCCTTTGGGGAAACTGTCGTTGATCTGGCGCCAAAAAATGCTGCTTTGTTGAAAAAACGCCAGGTTTTGCAAACGACCATTGATGAGTGGCACAAGGACAACAAAGACCGGTTTACCGATATCGATTTGTACCTGAATTTTTTGCGTGATATCGGGTATATTGTGGGGGAAGGCAGCGGCTTTTCGGTTGAAACGGAAAATGTGGACGATGAAATCGCCCGGATTGCGGGGCCGCAATTGGTGGTGCCTGTTTCCAATGCCCGTTACGCCCTGAATGCCGCCAATGCGCGCTGGGGTTCGCTCTACAATGCTTTGTACGGTACGGATGCGATACCTGACGATGGGGGAGCAGCTATAGGCGGCGGGTATAACGAGATACGGGGTAAGCGGGTTACGGACTGGGCGCGCAAATTTCTCGATCAATCAATACCGCTTGCCCTGGGTTCCTGGGCTGATGCCACGGGGTTTAGTGTTGAATCCGGCCGATTGGTTGTCTCTCTTGAAAATGGCGATACGGCCAGTTTGGCAAATGTTGAGCAGTTTGTCGGGTACAAGGGGATAGAAGCCGGGTTGGAAAACCTGCTTTTTGTTAAAAACGGACTGCACGTTGATGTGGTGATTAACCGTCAACACCCGGTGGGGAAATCTGACCGGGCGGGAATTTCCGATGTGATAATTGAATCCGCGCTGACCTCGATTATGGACAATGAGGATTCCATCTCAGCCGTAGATGCGGAAGACAAGGTTGTGGCCTATCGCAACTGGCTGGGGTTGATGAAAGGTGATCTGGAGGAGAGCTTCAAAAAGGGTGGAGAGATGATGACCCGGCGGTTAAACCCGCCGAGGGAATATTTGGATCCCAAGGGGAAACCCATCAGCCTGAAAGCGCAGGTGTTGATGCTTAACCGCAACGTTGGGCATTTGATGACCAACCCGGCGGTGCTGCTGGCTGATGGCAGTGAAATACCCGAAGGGATTATGGATTGTATGCTCACAGCACTTTGTTCCCTGCATGACATGGGGTCAAATGGCCGTGGGGTGAATTCTTCAGAAGGATCTATGTATATTGTGAAGCCAAAAATGCATGGCCCGGAAGAAGTGGCATTTGCCTGCGAGATTTTTCAGCGGGTTGAAGATTCACTTGGCCTGCCCAAAAATGCTTTGAAAATGGGCATTATGGATGAAGAACGCCGTACCACCGTCAATTTGAAAGAGTGCATTCGCGTTGCGCGGGAACGGGTTGTGTTCATTAATACCGGGTTCCTGGACAGAACAGGGGATGAAATTTTTACCGCCATGGAAGCGGGGCCGATGATCCGAAAAGGGGATATGAAACAATCTTCATGGATTGCCGCCTATGAAAACTGGAATGTGGATATTGGCCTCGAATGCGGATTGCAGGGCAAAGCGCAAATCGGCAAGGGCATGTGGGCCATGCCGGATTTGATGGCAGATATGCTGGAGCAAAAGATTGATCATCTTAAAGCCGGCGCTAACACTTCATGGGTGCCAAGTCCGACAGCCGC
>QILU01000163.1 GCA_003233475.1 Ahrensia sp. | reverse complement strand
TGCGGAGGTTCTCAAAAATCTGAGCGAGCAGCTTCGACGCATGGTTTATGGTCAGGATAAGGCCATTGATGCGCTGACATCGTCAATTAAACTGGCCCGCGCGGGATTGCGCGAACCCAACAAACCCATCGGCTCCTATTTGTTTTCCGGCCCCACTGGCGTTGGTAAAACCGAGGTGGTCAAACAACTGGCCGATACTCTTGGTGTCGAGTTGCTGCGCTTTGACATGTCGGAATATATGGAACGTCATACGATTTCCCGCCTGATTGGTGCTCCTCCCGGATATGTTGGTTTCGACCAGGGCGGTTTGCTGACCGACGGGGTGGACCAGCACCCGCACTGTGTGTTGTTGCTCGATGAAATTGAGAAAGCCCATCCGGATCTATTCAACATTCTTCTGCAAGTAATGGATAACGGGGTTTTGACTGACCACAACGGCAAGAAGGTGGATTTCCGTAACGTCATCATGGTGATGACCACCAATGCTGGCGCATTGCAGGCGGATAAAGCGGCAATTGGTTTTGGGTCTTCCAAACGAACCGGTGATGATATGGAGGCGATAAACCGCCTCTTTGCGCCGGAATTCCGCAATCGGCTGGATGCCATAATTCCGTTTGAAGGGCTGAACCCGGATGTCGTTCATAAGGTCGTTGAAAAGTTCATCATGCAGTTGGAAGCACAACTTTCGGAACGGGGCATAACATTCGATCTCTCCAAACAAGCAATCGAATGGATTGCCAAAAAAGGCTATGATGACCGCATGGGCGCGCGCCCGTTAGCGCGGGTTATCCAAGAGTACATCAAGAAGCCACTGGCCGATGAAGTTCTATTCGGCAAGCTAACCAAAGGCGGTACGGTTAAGGTGACGGTGGTAAGCGTTGATGGCGAGAAAAGCCTCAAACTTGAAGCCATTCAAGACAAACGCGTGAAGCCGAAAAAAGAGACGGTTCCAAAAAAGAAAGCAGCGGCGAAAAAAGCCACAACCCAAAAGTCCAAATCGAAGGCGAAAGCAAAGCCACCAGCCAAACCTTCCCGCTCCCGTAAAGGCGGAACGCGAGTTCCAAAAGTTCCGCTTAAAAGCTAACACAAATGTTTCTCGAAGATTTAATCAAGGCAGGTGTTTAGCACCTGTCTTTTTTTGTGGGTTAACCAATAGCATTTCGCTGAGTCACCAAATGTGATGGCCAAACGCAAAATGAACCCAATTTGGTCATCCCTTCGCCCTGATTGCGCTGGAGCCTGTGTAAATCAAGAACACATAATAAGCATTACACGGAGACCACTATGGACCACATTATTCAATTGAAGAAAATTCGCGCCGACGCCATTGCCCGCATGCGCACAAGCGATGATTTCAAACTGGCCGGCAAACTGGGCCTGTTGATTGTTGATTTGGGGGAAACAGTTGACGACATTGTTGACTTTGATGATTCTGCGCAGCGCAGCGCTGCTTCAAAGATCAAACCGTTTGGGGCGGTTGCCGCAACCAGTCGCCCGTTTGAAAATACTTTTAACATACCCGCGATCAAGCCTGAAGAAGACGAACTTTCTGATGCCAGCAGCAAAGCGATGATCGATGAGCTGGTGGCAGAAATCGAAGGCGACGCTGCCGAACTTGATGCCATTATGGCCGAAGACAAAGCGGCAAAAAGTGAAGGGAAAATTGGGCCTTTTATAAAGACGGAAGAAAATGAGTCGCCTTCACCCAATGGGGCGAGCCACTAACCAATTGGAAATTCCCGGCTCAAATTGATCAGCGCTCCAGTGCTTTGTAGTGCGGGCGCTGATCAGTCTATGTTGTTTGTCGGGGTCGCATATTATAAAAACACTGTTCGAAGAAATTATTGCTATGAAAGCACGGCGCGAATTTTGTCTGCGTTGGCTTTCAAAACGTCGGGCTTTTCCATCTCTCCTGTATGGGGGCGCAATTTCACTCCATTAAAGCGCGGAATGATGTGCACATGGAGGTGGAACACCACCTGTCCCCCCGCCGCTTCATTGAATTGTTGAATGGTCATGCCATCAGCATTGAATGCGGTTTTGCAGGCTTTAGCAATTTTCTGAACGGAGTGCGAAACGGCGCTCAAAGATGTCGTATCAATATCAAATATATTGCGCGATGGGGCTTTGGGCAGAACCAGACAATGGCCTTCGCCGCGGGGCATGATGTCCATGATCGCGAGGGTATTCTCGTCCTCGAAAATTTTCTCGCACGGCAATTCTCCGCGCATAATTTTGGCGAAGATATTGTTATTATCGTATTGGCTCATCAATCAATTTCCCTGTTCATCATCTTGCCGAAACGGCCCGTGTTTTGCGATCGCCTCATTCTCTCGCTCCACCGCCTTGCGCTCCTGCTCAAGGTAATCCCCCACCGCCCGGCGAAAATCCGGGTGGGTAATATGGTGGGCAGAATAGGTCATTTGGGGCATATAGCCCCGCGCCAGTTTATGCCCGCCCTGGGCACCGGCTTCTACTCGATCAAGCTTGTGTTCAATTGCATAATCAATGGCCTGATAATAACACACTTCAAAGTGCAGCAGCGGGTGGTGTTCAACACAGCCCCAGTGGCGTCCAAACAGGGTGTGGGAGCCGATGAAATTTATCGCACCAGCGATATAGTTCCCGTCCCGTTTTGCCATAATCAGCAACACATCGTCCGCCATGGTTTCGCCGATCATCGAATAAAATTCTCGGGTCAAATAGGGCTGCCCCCATTTTCGCGAACCGGTATCGGTGTAAAATCTATAGAATATATCCCAAATTTCTTCACTCAGTTGATCGCCCGTGAGCCACTCAATTGTAATTCCCGTACCGGACAGGGCATTCTCCCGTTCCTTACGAATGTTCTTTCGTTTGCGCGAAGAAAGCGCTTCAAGAAATTGGTCGAAGGAGGCGTAGCCATCATTTAGCCAATGGAATTGCTGGTCGGTGCGCTGCAAAAAACCCTGTTGGCCCAAAACCTCCCATTCGTCCTTTTCCATGAAGGTAATATGGGCGGAGGACACCTGCAATTGTTCGCACACTTCCTGCAATCCCCCCGTCAGCAACAACCGATATTTATTGGCGTTCGGGCCGTCTCCCACAAGAAAACGCCTGCCGGTTGCCGGGGTGAAGGGAACGGTGGCTTGAAGCTTTGGATAATAATTTCCTCCGGCCCGCTCAAACGCATCGGCCCAGCCATGGTCAAACACATATTCCCCTTGGCTGTGGTTCTTCAAATAACAAGGAAGGATGCCCAAAACCGTTCCTGAACCGTCTTCTAAAACCAGATGTTGCCCAAGCCAGCCGGTGCTGCGGGTGGCGGAGTTTGAATTCTCTAGAGAGTGATAAAAATTGTATGATATGAATGGATTGTATTGTTTTTTTTGAGTAATAGATGAGATATAGGTTGCCACACTATCCCATGCATCCCGGCCAATCTCCTCCACACTGCTCACCACGCGAATGGTGACAGATTGCTTTTCGCGCCCCTTATCCCCCATCGGTCAGCTCTCTGGGGTCGAACCCTTCAAAAATCATTTGATCAGCGTGGGCAAAAGCTGTTTCCCGCGCTTCTTCATTGCGAACCGTCCAGGTGATAACGGGAATTCCGTCTTTGCGCATTTTGTCGGCGAACCTGTTCGGCAAATCGACAACATTGTAGGATGCAAATTGCAGATCGTATTCAACCATCGCATCCAGATGTTCTTGGAAACAATCGTCTCCCCCCTTCGCCGTTAGTCCCCTTGGAATTGTTGGCATGGTGGGTTTGAATTGGGCACAAATTTGGTGGTTGAACGACTTAACGCATACTGGCCCATCGTAACTGTTTACCAAACCCGCCACCGCATCAACATATTCGATATTAAACCCTTCGAACGCTTTGAGTTCCAAAATAAGAGGCGTTCGGCCGGCCACATGCGCAAGGTGTTCAGCCAGGGTTTGGATGCTGTTGTTTGAATCAAGCAGCTTGAATTTAGCCAATTCTCCCGGGGTATAATCGTGCACGTTCCCCTGATGCCCGGTCATTCGGCCCAGAACCGGGTCGTGATAAACCACCGGTTCGCCGGTTTTGGAGACCTGCAAATCGCACTCGATGGCAAATCCGGCCTCAAGTGCTGCCGAAAAAGCAGCAATTGAATTTTCCGGCCGTCCCGCGTCCTTGTCGTGAAAGGCGCGGTGGGCGATGGGTTTTGATATTAGCCAATCCGGGGCGCGGGTGAGGTTTGTCATGTTCGCAAATCAGGCAATCTCAATAATCGCATCCACCTCAACAGCAACCCCAAACGGGAGCGAAGACATGCCAACTGCGGCACGCGCATGTTTGCCCGCATCGCCAAGCACTTCGGCCAGCAGATCGGAAGCCCCGTTTATCACCGCCGGGTGATCGCCAAAATCCGGTGTAGCGTTCACAAATCCCTGAATTTTTATCACCTGTTTGATTCGGTCTAAATCTCCCAGTGCGGCTTTTGCCTGGGCCAGAATATTAATCGCGCAAAGCTTTGCGGCCGCTTGCCCGGTCGCAATGTCTGCCGTATCTCCCAGTTTCCCGACAAACTCGATACCGGATTCTCCCATGGGGATTTGGCCCGAGATTGTCAAAATATTCCCGGCAATCGTATAGGGTATGTAATTTGCTGCGGGTTTTGCCGGTTTGGGTAAATTGATCCCCATCTCGAGCAGTTTTTTTTCTGCATTGCCTGCCATTGTTTGCTCCAAAAATGTG
>QILU01000013.1 GCA_003233475.1 Ahrensia sp. | reverse complement strand
TCGACAATGCGCCGCAATGCGGGTTCGGCTTTGGCGCGCGCGTCAGGATGAAAGGCGCGTACTGTGCCCCGCAACACGACCTCGTTGGGGAGGACGTTGTAGGCGTCGCCGCCGTGGAATTGCGTGGTGGAGACAACGATCGCGTGCAATGGATCGGTTTCTCGTGCGGCGATCTGCTGGAGGCCGACGACGATCTGAGCTGCGGTCAACACAGTATCCGCCCCTTGATGTGGCTGGGCGGCATGCATTCCTTTTGATCGCACTGTGATCTCGTAGCCGTCGCCAGACGCCATCATTGGCCCGGCTTTTGCGGCGAAGGTTCCAACCGGCATGCCAGGCCAGTTATGAACCCCGTAAATTTCGTCGCAGGGGAAATCTTTGAACAGTCCCTCCCGGATCATTCGCGCCGCTCCACCATCTTCTCCGCCCATCTCTTCGGCAGGTTGGAAGATGAATATAACGCGGCCTGCAAATGCCCGTTCCCGGGCCAGATGTTTGGCGGCACCAAGCAACATGGTTGTGTGTCCGTCGTGGCCGCAGGCGTGCATCACGCCCGGCTTCGTCGAGCGGTGGGCAAACTCGTTGCGCTCATCAATCGCTAATGCGTCCATATCGGCGCGAAGGCCAATGGTCGGGCCGTCGCCATTGTTGCCATCAAGAACGCCAACAACTCCGGTGCCCCCGACACCTTCCGTTACCTGAATTCCGAATGAACGCAGCTTGTTGGCAACAAACGATGCGGTCTCATGCTCTTGGTAAGACAGTTCCGGGTTGGCATGCAAATGCTGTCGCCACCCGGTCATTTCGTCCGCAAAATCTGCAATGGAATTAAAAACGGGCATGGTTGGATCCAATCATGTTTTTTAGAGGTGGGCAATTCTATTGGATATAATTTTTTTGCGGGTTCGTATATGGGCTTGCGTCTGAGGCTTAAGATTTAGCCTCCTGAGTGATCACAACTGTACGGCGGTCACTACTATTTCAATCAAGGTAATGTCATCACCCAGTTCGGCACCGACGCAGGCTCTTTGCGGCCAGTTTTCCGGCGATCCGATCCAGTCGCACCACACTGCATCCATTTCCGCCTTCATCGACATATCGGGCAGATAGACTGTTGCCTGAAGCAGGGCATTTTTTCCGCTGCCTGCATCTGCCAGGGTCTGATCAAGAAATTCTAACGCATTGCGTGTTTGCGCAGTAATTCCAGCAGCTTTCATGGGATCATACGCAACCGCATATACGAGCCCGGCGTATGAAGTTGCGAGGCAGTGTCCCTTTGCGGGGCCATGGTATCGATTAATAACCAATGAATTTCCCTTCAGGTTAGATTTCCTTACGTTGTGTTGAAGAACGGGTATTCGGGTTTGTCAATTGCTCCGTCGAAAGGTCAATTCGAGCCTGTAAAAACCTTCTGTTGCCGCAGCACAATATAACAAATACATTTCGACCATGATCGATAGAATTATTTCAGCGACCACCCTTAAAGAAGATCTGAGAATATTGGGCGTTTCGCCCGGAGACGGATTATTCGTGCATGCATCTATGAATGCCATAGGCTCAACTATTGGAGGACCACGGGCAGCGGTCGAAGCCCTATTGTCAACGGTCGGGGGTAACGGGCTGATAAGTATGCCAGGCTTCTCAATAGATGCCTATTTCCCCTCGCATCTTGATCGATCCAACCTTTCTGAAGATACCATTCACGAGATCGAGAGAGCCGTGCCCGGGTTTGATATCAACACTTCTCCAACTTCTGGAATGGGTATTATTGCCGAGACCTTTAGGAACTGGCCAGAGACGAAACGTAGCGATCACCCAGCAACGTCGATCTGCCTAAATGGCTTGGATGCAACAGAATATTCCTCTCAACATTCACAGGCATGGGCAACAGGGCCAGATACACCTCTTGGCAAGCTTCGTTTTAGAAACCAGATGAAAATTCTGTTGATCGGAGTTGAGTGGAACCGATGCTCAGCGCTGCACACTGCCGAAAGTCTCGCGGATCATAAAAGAACAAAAGTAAGACGATTTAAGAAAGGCTCAGACGATGCACCTTGGATTGAAACGCCAGACGTGGCGGATGACCTGGATCGCCTATTTCCGTTGGTCGGTGCCGCATATGAAGATACAAATGCTGTCACAGTTGGTAGGTTTGGCAGGGCCAACTGTAAAATATGTGATTATGCTTCACTTGTTAGCTTTGCTGCCGAATGGATCAACAACGCCAATAGACAAAGCGGCGAACGACACTGATTAATCCCAACGGTAATTTTGTTAGCAAAGCAGACGGTCACTTCAGGTGAAAAAATAGTGTTTTTGTTGGTTGCAGTGTATCAATATACCAATCGACTATTATTTATCGTACAATTTACCAATTGGATATTTGTCTTGCTCCGTTTTTTAGCCACTCTTCTTGGGTTCATGCTCGCTTTGCCTGCTTACGCAGAGACGCTGAATATGGGCATTCGCAATTTATCTTTTACTGTAGCTGGGGTTAATCTTACCACCCGTGTTTTTTACCCGACAGCGGAACTAAGCAAACCAACAAAATTTGGCCCGTGGTTGATAAACGCTTCACTTAATGCAAACCCGCTTTCAGGCTCTTATCCACTTGTTGTTATCTCACACGGTCTTGGTGGAAATGACTGGAATCATTACCTATTGGCACAACAACTGGTTCATGCAGGATTCGTTGTTGGGGCGGCGCGCCATCCAGACGACTTAATGAGAGTGGGGCGGCAAGAAATTCTGGTACTTCGCCCGTTGGAAGTCCGCGCATCAATTGACAAAATCCTTGCAGACGAAACCCTTAAGCAAATTATTGATTCAGAAAAGATTGGTGCATTTGGCTTTTCTCAGGGAGGACTTACAATTTTGCTTTCCCTGGGTGCTAAAGCAAAACATCAACGATTGATCGATCATTGTATAGCCCAGGAGGAATCAGACGAAGAATTCTGCACAGGGAAAAGTGCAGGATTTTGGTCGCGCGCGGGGAACCTGGCACGTCGCCTTTTTTATGATGTACCCGAAGTAGATTTGACCAGTGATGTTTCGGACAACCGAATTAAGTTTGCGATTGTTGCCGCCCCTGTAGGAGTGCCGATAACTGATCTGAGTTCAGTAACAACTCCAGTCTGGATAATTCGGGCTGGTGCTGACAATGTGCTGAAATATCCCTTTCACGCAGAGTATATTAATGGCGCACTTGGTGCAAATCACGAATATTCTGTGATAGAAAATATTGAACATTATGCGTTTTTATCTCCTTTCCCGGAACAGATTCGCGATGAAGTAGGTATTCCTGCTCGTGATCCGAAAGGATTCGACCGAAAAGAATTTCTTCGAGTGTTAAATGAGAAAATTGTCGAAAAATTCAAATCACAGCTAAAAGACTGAAGAATGGGCTATCTGTTGCGAAAACCCATGGTTTTTGCGACTCCTTCAATTCCGCTACGAACCCTTTTGTGGACCAAGATGGTATGCCAAGCGGTGCCGATCACTATTCTGAAAGACCTCGACACCGTTCGCTGATAAACTCATAATTTGTTCGATGGACACAAAGGCATACAACATGAAAAAGCGCGTCAATATAAACATCGGTGAGGTATGGCGAAGTCCTGACTACCCCATGAGTCAAGCGGTCGTTGAGCCCGCCGGTCGCCGTGTACATCTCTCCGGGCAAGTAGCATGGGATGCGGACTTTAATGTTCTCCATGTAGGAGATGCGGCAGCGCAAACAAAAGCAGCTTTTTTAAATATTAAGAAAATTTTGGAGGCCGCAGGAGGTACACTGGACGACATTGTTACATTGATGACGTTTTACGTTCGTGAGGAGGATAAAAAGTCTATCACTGAGGCACGCCGTTTTATTCTCAACCGGGAATTCGGACCAGCAACTACTGGCATTCAGGTCGCAAAAATCTGGGAAGATGATCTCCTCGTTGAGATTGTTGCGACAGCTGTAATCCCAGAAGATCGATTTCGAGAATCTGACTGCTAGAGCCGTTCAGCGTTTTATGGAAACGCTGAACGGCTTGTCTTATGATAATCCCGGTTCTTTATCCTCTTGATGGTTCCATCAAAAGGGGAACGGTTCTAAGCCCGCTCATCTTTTGGTGAGCCCATGACTATATATGAGGTGATGGCGTTTACTGTGGGGACGGTTCCCAGCACGTCGGTGTGGAATGATTTATAGGCGGTTAGATCTTCCACCTCGACCCGCAGCAAATATTCTACTGTGCCGGTGATATTGTGGCACTCTCTTACCTGTCGGGCGTTGGACATGGCGCGCTCAAAATTTTCCTGGCCGCGTTTGGAATGGTCTGACAGGCCGACGGTGATGTAGGCAAGGAATGATTTTCCCATTGCGGCGCGGTCAAGAATGGCGCGGTAGCCTTTGATGATGCCCTGGCGCTCCATTTCCTGCACCCGCCTTAAACAGGCCGAGGGGGAAAGATTCACCCGCCCGGCTAATTCCGCATTGCTGATGCGGCCGTCCTTTTCCAGTTCGCGCAATATTCTATCATTTATCTCATCAATATACATGATTCATTGCTCAAAAATTTAATCTAACGCTGTATTAGCAAGATAATTTCGTCTTTGCCACTCCATAATAAGCAAATGAATTATGATCTTCTTGTCCCCCTCATTGCTTGCCTATTCCATTGCGTCTTCCGGAACGCCGGGGCCAAACAATCTGATGCTGTTGGCTTCCGGCGCTAATTTTGGTTTTCGCCGCACCGTGCCCCATATGTTTGGTATCTCAATTGGGTTCTCCATTATGGTGATGCTTGTGGGTGTTGGTTTGATGGGGGTGTTTGAGGCGTTTCCGATCACCTACACAGTGCTAAAGATTGTCAGCATCACCTATCTGATTTACCTCGCGTGGAAGATCGCCACTTCTTTGCCGCCGGAAGAAAAGAACGAACGCACCGGTGTTCCATTCAGCTTTATTCAGGCGGCACTTTTTCAATGGGTGAACCCGAAGGCGTGGGCGATGGCGCTGACCGCTATCAGTGTTTACGCAACGGATCGCAGCCTTTCAGCCATTGTTTTGGTTGCGATTGTTTTCGGCCTCGTCAACCTTCCCGTTATTTCCCTTTGGGTCACTCTGGGCAAAGGGCTCAGGCTGTTCTTACAAGACCGGACCCATCTTCGCTTCTTCAACTACGGCATGGCCATTTTACTTGTGGCCTCTGTTGTGCCCGTTGTTTTTGATTGGGTCTGACTCTCTAAGGCTTTGTTTTTACGCGGCTCTTTATCCTTTTGATGATCCCATCAAAAGGGGAGCGGCTTTAAGTGGCTTCTTTGTAGGATTCTGCCAGCATTGCCATTGCTTTTATGTGGGGTACGGGGCCGAAGCTTACTCTTGCCACACCAAAAGAAGCGAGGTCGGAAATTTCTGGTGCGC
>QILU01000024.1 GCA_003233475.1 Ahrensia sp. | reverse complement strand
CGGGGCCTCCGCGTTGGACGGACTACAACTAAAACGACCTGATCTGGCAATATTTGATATTAAAATGCCGCGAATGGACGGCATGGAATTACTGCGTCGGTTGCGCCAGAAATCTGATCTTCCGGTGATTTTTCTAACCTCAAAAGACGACGAAATTGACGAATTGTTCGGCCTTAAAATGGGGGCAGATGATTTTATCACGAAACCATTTTCCCAACGCCTTCTGGTTGAGCGGGTAAAAGCCGTTTTGCGCCGCGCCGCCGCACGGGCAGAAGGGGTTACGCGAGAGACCGGCAGCTCCAATATTCTTGAGCGGGGCCATCTGGCCATGGACCAGGAACGCCACACCAGTGAATGGAAAGGCAAGCCTGTTACCCTCACCGTGACAGAATTCCTCATATTGTTTGCCCTGGCGCAACGCCCGGGGGTTGTTAAATCGCGGGATTCACTGATGGACGCCGCCTATGACGACCAAGTCTATGTGGACGACCGCACCATTGACAGCCATATCAAACGATTGCGGAAAAAATTCAAAGCCACCGATGATGATTTCGACATGATCGAGACCCTCTATGGGGTGGGCTACCGGTTTCGCGAGGGCTAAATGCGGTGAGCGACACCCCTTATTCCCTTGATGAGATTGATCGGCTCGACCGGGTTGAAAAAGGCTCAAAGCCAGATTCGGCCAAATCCCGGAATATACCGGAGGCGAAACCTGCCCAGGCTCCAACCAGCCCCGACAAACCAAAACGGCCCAAACCCATTCGCCCATCCAGCTGGAAGCGAATGAAACTACTGATGAGCAGGTTTTTTGGCCGTTACGTATTCACCAGTTTAACCCAACGAATTATTTTTCTGAATCTGGCGGCCCTGTTCATACTGCTTACCGGAATAATGTTTCTCAACCAGTTCCGGGACAGCCTGATTGAAGCGCGGGAAGAAAGTCTGTTGACACAAGGGGAAATAATCGCAGCCGCGATTTCCGCACAGGCCACAGTGGATATTGATTCCATTATCATTGACCCGGACAGGCTGTTGGAATTACAGGCGGGAGAAAGCACCTACCCGATGGTGAGTGAAACGGAGAATTTGGATTTTCCAATCAACCCTGAAGAAGTGGCTCCCATATTGCGCCGCCTCATTTCCCCCACCCGCACAAGAGCCCGGATATATGACCGGGATGGTTTGATCATCCTTGATTCAGACCGGCTTTATTCCCGTGGACAAATTTTGCGCTACGACCTTCCTCCGGTGAACATTAAGGAAAGGGGGTTATTCGAAAAATACTGGCTGCAATTCCGCAACTGGTTCTGGCAAAGTGACCTGCCGCTTTATGAAGAATCTCCCGGCGGAAACGGCACCGCCTACAGTGAGGTTGTAATCGCACTTACCGGCGGGCCGGGAAGCAAAACACGGCGCACCGCAAAGGGTGAAACCATTGTTTCCGTTGCAATCCCTGTTCAACGATTCAGGGCCGTGTTGGGGGTATTGCTGTTATCAACAGAAGCCGGCGATATTGATAAAATCATTTCCAAGGAGCGCACAGCAATTCTTCGAACCTTCGCCGTGGCGGCGGCGGTGGCGGCATTGCTGTCCATATTGCTGGCCTCGACAATTGCCAGCCCGTTGCGGCGTCTTTCTGCGGCAGCCGAACGGGTGACAAGGGGGGTAAACAGCCGGGAGCAAATCCCTGACTTTTCTGACCGCAGGGATGAAATCGGGCATTTGTCCACATCCCTGCGCACCATGACTCAATCACTTTATGCCCGAATGGACGCGATCGAAAGCTTTGCAGCTGATGTGAGTCATGAATTGAAAAACCCCCTAACTTCCCTGCGAAGCGCGGTGGAAACCCTGCCGCTTGCCAAACATCCGGAACAACAAAAAAAGCTGCTCAATATCATCGAACATGATGTGCGGCGTCTGGACAGGCTGATTTCCGATATATCGGACGCCTCCCGCCTTGATGCGGAATTGGCACGGGAGGATTCCGAGGCCGTTGATCTGGCCGGGTTGCTACAAGGGTTCTTTGAAACCTATTCCAACATGGGGGACAATGCTCCCGGCACAATGCCGAAAATTACCCTAACAATCGACAAACAACGCGGTAATAAATCCCAGTCAAAAACTGAACCCAGGTGGCTGGTTACCGGCCACCAGGATCGGCTCGGACAGGTTATGGCAAACCTGATTGAAAACGCCCGTTCATTTGTGCCAAAAGAAAACGGCCAGATTGATCTTCATCTTTCCCGGCGAGGACACTTGGCGGTCATTACGGTCACCGATAACGGGCCGGGAATCCCGGCTGAAAATACCGAACAAATTTTTGAACGATTCTACACCGATCGCCCGGTTGAAGAAGATTTCGGGCAAAATTCCGGGCTTGGGCTTTCGATCACACGCCAGATTGTAGAAGCCCATGGAGGCACGATTACCGCCGGAAATGTATTTAATAAAGAACACAACGCCGGTGCCCGGTTCACTATTGCCATTCCTCTTATGGCGTGAAACGAGCCGAAGGTGAACCAAAACTCCATCCATGCCTGCTGCATAATTCTTGGAAACAATGGCGTTCTTATCAGGGGCGCATCGGGAAGCGGCAAAAGCCGGTTGGCTCATATGTTGATAGAAAACTGGGAAAATACCCATGGCTTTGCCAAATGGGTAAGCGACGACCGGGTAACAATTGATCCCCGCCCGAATGCAATAATTGCCCGGGTTCCCCCACCGATAAAAGGCAAGGCTGAACGACGCTTCGGGGGTATACAGAAAATTTCCAATGAGGATGCAGCCCGACTGGATCTGATTGTGGATCTGGTGGAAGAAGAAAGATTAAACCGCCTGCCGGATAGAAATACCGCGCACTTGGATAAGAATTCTCCTGCACTGCCTGTCATTTGTGTGCCGGAAAACAATCCGAATATGGCGGCAGAACTTGTCGCCGCCCGCATCCAATTACTTATTAAGTCGAAACATGAAACGGAAAGCGCGGGCCAATAGGATAAAAGGATTATAAAAACTGCTTGCAAGTACGCCCTGTCGTGTAAATATGCCGTTTGATTACCCTGTGTTAACAAAGCGTCAGACATACGATGATTGGACTTGTCCTCGTCACCCACGGCTCCCTTGCTAAAGAATTTCAACTCGCGTTGGAACACGTGGTTGGGGCACAGGAACAAATGGAAACTGTTTCCATTGGCCCGGATGACGATATGGAGCAGCGACGGCGGGATATTCTGGACAGTGTTGCCAAGGTAAACACCGGCTCCGGCGCTATTATTCTCACAGATATGTTTGGCGGCACCCCCTCCAATCTGTCCATCTCCGTTATGGAGCCGGGGTTGATAGAAGTGGTGGCCGGAGTAAACCTGCCGATGTTGATAAAACTGGCCAGTGTTCGTGCTGATTCCGATCTGAACACAGCATTGGAAAAAGCACTGGAGGCGGGAAAGCGTTATATCAATATTGCCAGCCAGGTGCTTGAGGGCAAATGAGTGGTTCAAAAACAATTGGCCCCAGGTCAATTGAAATCGTGAACGAACGCGGTTTACATGCCCGCGCGTCGGCAAAGTTTGTCAAATTAACCGAAACATTCAATGCTGAAATCATTGTCGAAAAAGACGGTAATAAGGTCGGAGGAACTTCCATAATGGGGTTGATGATGCTGGCCGCCTCAAAGGGATGCACAATCAACATCAGTGCCAAGGGGCCACAAAGTTCCCTCGCATTAGAGGCGCTGGAAAAACTGATTGCCGACAGATTCGGGGAAGAATGCTAAATTAAAGCCGCCTTAAACTTACCTTATCAACCGAATGGTCTTCACCCTTGTGCAAAACCAGATCAGCGCGCTTGCGAGTGGGCAGAATGTTCTGGTGCAAATTGGCAAGATTAATTCGCGTCCAAAGATCCACCGCAATATCGCGGGCTTCGGTTTTTGAGATTTCACTGTATTTATGAAAAAACGACTGAGGGTCGCGAAAAGCCGTATCCCGCAACTGCATAAAACGATCCACATACCAGCGTTCAATTACATTCTCGTCCGCATCAATATAAATGGAAAAGTCAAAATAGTCCGATACGAAAGGAACCGAATTTCCGTCATCGGGCAATTCACTCACCTGCAAAACATTGATGCCCTCAAATATAAGAATGTCCGGCTGGTCAATCGTGACAAATTCATCAGGAATAACATCATAAATCAAATGGGAATAAACTGGTGCCTTCACATGACGGTGCCCGGCTTTAATGCGGGACAAAAATTTCAATATCGCCCGGCGGTCAAAACTTTCGGGAAATCCCTTACGATCCATCAAATCCTGTTTGCGCAATTCATCGTTGGAAAGCAAAAATCCATCGGTGGTAACCAGATCAACTTTAGGGCTGGCCGGCCAACGGGTCAGCAATTCGCGCAAAATACGCGCGGTGGTGGATTTGCCCACGGCCACGGACCCGGCAATGCCAATTACAAACGGGGTCTTCTGCCCATGTAAATCAAGAAACCGGCTGCGCTGCTTAAACAAACCGATGGTGGATTCCACATGGGACGCCAACAGGCGAGACAAAGAAAGATAAATTCGCCTCACCTCATCGAGGGCAATCTGATCCCCCAATGCACGCAGGCGGGTTACCTCTTCTTCGCTCAAGGTGAGGGGTGTATCAGCGCGAAAAGTGGACCATTCATCCACGCCAAATTCCAGATACGGGTCGGGTTGATCTGATTTGTTGTTATTTGGGGTCATGGTTTAGCCCTGCACCTAATCCGTCAAAGGTCGGGAGGCTTTTTCGCTTAACCCGGATTGAGCCGTGCGCCGTTCCAATTCCCCCATCACATCGTCAACACTAACACCCTTCATGTGCAGAACGACCAACAGGTGATAGAGCAGATCCGCGGTCTCATCACGCAGTCCGTCAACGTCGCGCCCGACCGCAGCCACCACCGTTTCCACCGCCTCTTCCCCAAGCTTCTCCGCTGCCTTGTTCAAACCCTGGCTGACCAACTTTGCGGTCCAGGATGACGGATCATCGCTGCCGGCCCGTTCGGCAATGATTGCCTCAAGATCTGATAAGGAAAATTTACTCGATTTATTCA
>QILU01000104.1 GCA_003233475.1 Ahrensia sp. | reverse complement strand
TCCGTCCAGATCGACACTTGTTTCATAAAATGCCCAGGGATTTAAGATCGGGCACAGATTGTAAAAACCGCAGCCTGGCGCTGAATGCCTTTGGATCATGGGGAACCACCAATGCACCGGGTGGCACGTTTAACCAGTCATTTAACCGGGTTAACAGGAACCGCAATGCTGCTCCCCGCGCCAGGGTGGGAAGCGCTTTAATCTCGGTTTTTTCCAGGGGACGGACGGAATTGTATCCGGCAACTAGCGCTGTGCAGTGCCCGGCTTGATATTCGAGCTGATTGTCAAAGCACCACGCGTTGATCCCCACCGCCAGATCATAGGCAAGAAAATCATTACAGGCGAAATAGAAATCAATCACAGGCGAAATAGAAATCAATCACGCCGGAAAGCCTGTCGTCGAGAAAAAATACATTGTCTTTGAACATATCGGCATGAATGATCCCGACAGGAATTTCAGATGGCCAATTGTTCTGGGCGTGGGACAATTCTTTGGAAATCAGTTCACTCATGCCATCTTCGACGCCGTTTGCTCCATCGATGCCGGCTTGCACCAATGGGGGCCAGCCGGAAATGTTCAGCGCATTTTTGCGTTTGAGCTCAAACCCTTTTGCAGCCAGATGAAGTTTTGCCATTGCCTCCCCCGCCATGCGGCAGTGGTCTGGAGTTGGGGTTTTTACTTCCATTCCTTCCAGATATGATGCAAGTGCCGCCGGTCGGCCTTCCAGCACTCCCAAAGCTTCACCATTCCTGTCTCGGATAGGGCGCGGGCAGGGAAAACCGCTTTTTGAAAGATGATCCATCAAACCGATAAAGAAGGGCAAATCCTGCGGCGCCACCCGTTTTTCATACAAGGTGAGAATATAACTGCCGCTGGACATGTGCAGCAGATAGTTGGTGTTTTCCACGCCCCCGGCTATTCCCTTTAATGAAAGGGCTTTGCCCAGATCGTATGGAGCAAGAAACGCTTTAAGCGCCGCGTCGGTAACTTCGGTATAGACGGCCATTATCCCGCCCCGTTGACGAAATTCATGTCGTGCTCATCGAGTGGGATATCGCGCAATTCCCGCATGACCAAAAACTCTTCGTCTTCCACCGTGGTTTGAGCCAATTCAATGCTTAAGTCGAAGCGCTGGCGAAGTGCCTCGATCACCTCTCCCACCAATATTTCAGGGGCTGAGGCACCGGCTGAAAGACCGATTGTAATTCCGTCTTTAATCTTATCCAGAATCTGCCAGGGGATTTCACTGGCATTTTGAATCAACACTGAATGGGCCGCCCCTTCGCGCGCCGCAACATCAACCAGGCGGTTCGAATTTGACGAATTTGGTGCACCAACCACCAAAAACAAATCGGAATTAGTGGCAGCCGCCTTCACAGATTCCTGCCGGTTGGTGGTGGCATAACATATGCTTTCGGCAGACGGTGCTTGAATATCTTCAAACCGCTGTTTTAGATGTTCAATAATATCGGCAGTGTCATCAACAGAAAGGGTGGTTTGGGTCACAAAACCCAATCCCATTCCTTTTGGGGGAACAAAATTATCCGCATCCTCAATTGTTTCTATCAGACTTACTGCGCCGGGCGGCAACTGACCGGTGGTGCCCACCACCTCCGGGTGGCCTTTGTGGCCAACGAGCAAGACATGGCGGCCGCGCCGCTCATGCAACATGGCCTGTTTGTGTACCTTGGATACCAGCGGGCACGTGGCATCCAGATATTTCAGATTTCGTGCGATAGCGTCCTGCGGCACAGATTTTGGCACTCCATGGGCGGAAAAAATCACAGGCTGGTTTGTGGCGGGTACCTGATCCAGATCCTCAATAAAAACTGCCCCGAGAGTTTCCAGACCTTCCACAACATAGCGATTGTGCACAATTTCGTGGCGTACATAAACCGGAGCGCCATATTTCTTGAGCGCTAAAACGACAATTTGAATAGCGCGCTCAACACCGGCGCAAAACCCGCGGGGTCCGCAAAGCAGCAGTTTTGCTTTTGGTTTATTCATCAACGATTGAATTTCCTGTTCATCCGCGCTCAATAACCTGAACTTCGGCCTATTACCAGATGGCTTAGGAGGTTTGGTTTTTTGATTCAACTGTTCGAGAACGTAAGAATATTCCCCCCACCACCAAAAGAGCTCCGGCCAACCCAAACCACGTCAATGCATATGCCAAATGACTGTTGGCAAAACTAATAAGGGTAACCCCGCCCACAGGAAGACCGCCGGGATTAGGGGCATCGTCGGCGTCGATGAAAAACCGGTTTGCCGGAGTGTTCATTTTATCAATACCCAAGCCCAGCATTGGGCTGATGGATTTCCAATAGAAAATATTCTTGACCAGATCATTGTCGGGAACAAAAACGTTTGGTTTTTTCGTCGGGGCTGAACGGGCCAACCCGTTAATAGTCACTTCCCCTTCAACTGCGCCCTGTTTGCGTGTGGTTCGGTTTTTTCGATCCATGGGCACATAACCACGATTGACCATTATAACCGTGCCATTTTTTTGAATGAGCGGCGTGTAAACATAATAACCGGGCTTGCTGTTATAGGTGGCAAAATAATGGGCTTCTCCATTGTGGAGAAAACGCCCGGTTACGGTTACCGGGCGATATTCAATGTCCTCGCCTCGGCCGATCATTTTTTCTATTTGCGGTACGCTAAGCGGTTTGTTTTTCATGTTGTTTTCAACGCGCGCAATAAGAGATTCCTTCCAGGCAAGACGTTCCAATTGCCAAAATCCGAGCCGCATAAGAAACGCCATCCCGGCAATGATGCAAGCGACAAGTAGAAGGGTGGAAAATTTCATTTGCTAATAATTCCCCGGTTTAACGAGACAGTTCGTCTTTTGTTGCTGGCTTAAACGGAAAAGGCGGATTTCTCGTGAAAGCCGCCTTTTACTTCAAAGTGTGTTTCCAAATCACTGGGCGATTGTTCCGCCTGTACTGGCCCAGATATAGACCGTTACGAACAGGAACAGCCAAACCACATCCACAAAATGCCAATACCATGCGGCTGCCTCAAATCCAAAATGTTGTTCAGGGGTAAAGTGGCCTTTCATGGCACGGAACAAACAGACGATCAGGAAGATAGTACCCACCAAAACATGGAAGCCGTGGAACCCGGTTGCCATGAAGAATGTCGCTCCATAAAGGGATTCTGAAAAGGCAAAGGGAGCCTGAGCATATTCAATACCCTGAACGATGGAGAAGATTATCCCAAGAACAACTGTCAGGAACAGGCCCCAAACAAGGCCCTTTCGGTCGCCTTCAAGAAGGGCATGGTGCGCCCAGGTGACGGTTGTACCTGATAGCAACAGGGTAACCGTATTGAATAGCGGTAAATGCAGCGGATCAAGAACCTCCAAACCCACCGGTGGCCACTGCCCGCCTGTATAGGCGATCCGAGATTCCTGGGCCGCTTCGTTGAAAAAAAGCGACGCATCAAAAAATGCCCAGAACCACGCCACGAAAAACATGACTTCTGAGGCAATGAACATGATCATGCCATAGCGCAAATGCATCGAAACAACAGGGGTATGATCCCCCGCATGGGCTTCATCTATAGTCGCAGCCCACCAGCCATACATGGTGTATAAAACGAGCATAATTCCGATGATGAACAACCAGGGGCCGGATAATTCCAGGCCAAACAAATCCAGCACATTGCCCTTCAGGCTTTGCATATAAGCAATGCCACCAATGGCCATGATCAACGCTCCAACAGCGCCTATCAGCGGCCAAGGGCTGGGATCCAGAATATGATAATCGTGATTTTTTGTGTGGGCGTCGGCCATGTCGTTTCCCGCGATGCTTTCTCTTAGGGTCTTTATAGCGATTTATATCGCAAGCTAAAGACTGGATTTAGATGTTTTCCCGCCAGAAGATGACGGTTCTATTTTACTCAGTTTCTGTTCTGCTTTTTCATCCACATAGAATGTATAAGAAAGGGTGATTGTGCTTGTATCTTTCAACAGCGGATCATTCATGATTTCCGGGTCAACAAAAAACATGACTGGCATTTCGGCTGTTTCTCCGGGCTTCAATTTTTGCTCAGTGAAACAAAAGCACTCAATTTTACTAAAATAGGCACCTGCACTTTGGGGCGATACGTTAAAAGTTGCGGTGCCAAAACTGGTAGTATTGCCCAGATTTTTTACCGTATAAAAAGCCTGGGCTTTTTCTCCAATTTTCAGGGTTATTGCGCGTTGTTTTGGGGCAAACTCCCAATCCAGGCTGGAAGAGATGTTGGCATCGAAGCGAACGGTGATTTGCCGGTCCAAAACCACACCCGTTGTTGCATCCGCCCGTTGGGTTGTGCCCCCATAACCGGTAATCTGGCAAAAGAGTTTATAAAGCGGCACCGCCGCGTAGGCCATGCCAAGCATGCCAAAGGCTATGCTCAGGCACACAAATGCGGTCATTTTGAATGATCTGTTCTGGGCGCTCGCCTGCATCAGTTGCTTTCCTTTTTTGTGGCCTCGCTAGCGGCCTCTTTAGCGGCAATATCAGCCGCCACAGCCGCAGCGCGCTCACCTAACATTGAAGAAACCCGCGAATATGAGCCCACGTAAAACACACCGACCATAAATGCCAATGCCAGCCCAATGGCGATATTGCGAAATTTTTGGGCACGTTTTTGCTCAGTGGTCATTTCAATCAGGCCACCCGGTTCCATTTTGCCTTCACCATACTCCATTAGAATACTCCCAATAAATATGCGCCGGAAACGCGGAAGGTTATGGCATCAACCATCAGCAGGGCGAAAACCGCAAACAGGTAGAAAATTGAATATGCGAACAGTTTTTTCTCAGCGGTGAGTTTTTCATCCCGACCGGCATTTTGCCAAACCCTGAAGGTGAGCCAAAGGAAGACGATGCCCAGTACTGCGGAAAGAATTCCGCTCAAAATTCCTGCAAACCCCATGAGAGATGGGGCGACGCTCAACGGAACCAACAGGATAGAATAGGCCAGCATCTGCTTGCGAGTGGATTTTTCTCCTGCAACATTGGGCATCATGGGAACGCCGGCCGTATCGTAATCACGCATTTTCCACAGGGCCAGCGCCCAAAAATGTGGCGGTGTCCAGATGAAGATAATGGCGAAAAGCACCAGGCTTTCCATGCTCACGCTTCCGGTGACACAAGCCCAGCCAAGAACCGGAGGGAAGGCCCCTGCAGCACCGCCAATGACAATATTCTGCGGGGTCGAACGCTTTAGCCACATGGTGTAAACCACCACATAAAAGAAAATGGTGAATGCGAGAATTGCCCCGCTTACCCAATTGACCAA
>QILU01000175.1 GCA_003233475.1 Ahrensia sp. | reverse complement strand
GCCTCGATGGAGGGTAATTGTCGTAAACCCATTATGAGTTTCACCCAATTTACAAATCGTACATTTCATTGTTTATTCCCTTGTATTAAATCCTTATTACTATGGTTTTTATGTTGGTCTATATCCGGTTTTAGTGTCTCGCTTGCCAGTAACACAGTTCCCAAGTCTGGCATTGCAACATTGGGTCAAGGCCATTCATGGCCACGTTGTTGCAGCAAAACGACCAACCTTTGGAACCTTTCATCTTGATCAAAACCTGGATCGGCACTTTGAATCGATTGCATCAGTTTTTTCAAATCTTCCAACAACAACCATTGGTCATTTTCATCAATGATACGGGATAGAAAGTCGAGGGTATCTTCTGGGTAACTCTCCACGAAATCAGCTTTATGCATCAAATGGGTGACCAGATAGGTATCCTCAACGGGTTGAAGCCAGTCCTTGAACATTTCCAGCGCACTTGGAAATGCATTTCCAGCGACAGCGCACAGCAAGGAAAATGCCGTTGAAACAGCGGGGGTTTTGGCCTCTTGAGTTTTCGGCCATAGCTTCTTGAAGAACGGAGCAATCCGGTTATCAAAGTACTCCTCACGCTGTTCTCCCGCCCCCTGCAATGCGCGAAACAGTGTGTCGGCTATAGTAGCCAGCGCGTCGACTGGCAGCGTGTTGACTACGTTTCCGAAATCCTGTCGCCCAAACGAACCACCAGGCTCCATTGCACCGTAAGTCAGGAAAGATAGATACTGTTTCCTGTATGTATCACCAAGCTCGTCAAAATGCTGCGAAACTGCAAAAAACACCCCTTTCAACTCATCCAATAGCGGCCAATAAAGGCGCGGTGAACGCAGAAAGCTCATCCACATTCCCGGGGTTATATCCTGCGCTTGTTCCCAGTCGAAATAGTGAAGAAGATTCTCTTTTGTCCATTCGCTGTCAACCCGATAGAGCGTGATCAAGCTACCGGCCAAAATGATTGGGCCATATCGCAACTCTGGGGCATCCTCGCGACAAATATCGTCGAATATTGGTTTCACTTCGGAGTGCAGTCCTTGATCATCTTCAAGCCCTTGAGCAAACCACCAGTTGATCACCGCCTCGATTGCCAAACCAACTGGATGGTTGATTGCATCGCTGATGATTTCCGCGTCAATCTTCACGGCATCGTTGCGGTAAGCATCGAGTATTTTACCAATTAGACCAAAGAAATGTTCGCTCTCGCCGGAAACTGTTTTTGAAATGGCATTCAGCCACCAAGCAATTGGATGGGCGATTTCTTTCAGTTCCAGCTCTGGGATGTCATAAACAATGCAGCCAAACCATTTCCATGAACGCGCTGCAAACTCGTTATTGGACCAGACTTGAAGTGCTTGCCTCCAGCGACCGATGGGCCAAACACCTTTTCGCGCCAGCCTGATCAAAGCAACGGCTGCCAGCCGAAACTTCTTGGCGCATATTTTTCGCCAATTATCGGACTCGCGGGAGTCATCAGTCGTGGGAAATCGCTCCAACCACGCTTCCAGTTCAGGGGCATTATGCGGTGCCTGACGAACAATTCGATCCTCTTTGCCGTCTGATCTCCAAGTGGCAAATTCATCACGCTCGTCTTCGGCGAGATGCCAAGCGGGGTATTGGGCTTCAAACCGATCAAATAACGATTGTGCTTCCCGATTCAGAACGCCTCCAGATGCCCTGAACTTTGCCAGGAGCAACCATCGCATCCGGTCTTTTGCGCGTTGAAGATCCTCGAGGTTCAAGTCCTCACGGAACACCTGGGTTGGGGGGCCATTAGTAATTGCGCTCTGCAAAGTATCGCTTTGCTCAGACGAGATGCGCGTTGACAGTGAGGCAATTAACCTAATAGTTTCGCGCCGTGTCGTGTTTGTCCATAGCCAATAATGTGCGTCGGACAAAAGCGAGTCAATGGCCAGCCCTTCATCAATCAAATCCGGCCTTTGTGCCGCAGCAAAGAACGCCAGACGGCGAAATACGGGATAGTGAATTCCCAGCCACCGCTTGACCTCAATCTTTGCCATCTCGGGATCAGCATCCGCAGCGGCAAGCCAGGCATCACGCGTCAGTACGATCAATGCGGTCCATTCATTGAAGTCTTTGTTTTGCTCATGATCCGAAATCGAGGGCTGATGAATGTAAGACAAATCCCACCGATCACTCGCGCCCCCGAGTTCTCGCATCAGGTCCAGCGCATCTCGAAGCAACGCTGTCGCGTCGGATAACAAAATTGGAAGTGCATCAGCCCATTTGTCTATTTTTCCCACAGAATCCAACGCAGAATGGGCATAATCCGTTCCCAAAACTATTTCCCATTGAGCAATGTCGGAAACGCTGGCTTGGCTTCCCTCAGTTATTCCTTCAGCGCCAGGCCAACGATAGGGTCGGCTGATTTTTACAACCGGAGCCAAAGCATTGCGAAGCTCGAACCGTAGTGTCGGAGTGAGGCCCTGTACCTTCAGTCGACCCGCCCACGAACGAAGGTCATGGAGCTTCGACAGGAGTTTTATGCGTCCGGAAAGCAACAACGCCCACAAGACCTGCAACGCAGGCGAAGGCGAAGGCGGGGCATCCTTCAGCCTCCGTTTCAGTTCCCATTCAAACTGTGGATGGAGGTTCCCACCCCGAGTAAGAACCCACAGAAAAAGCTCAGGATCGCCTAAGTGTCGAGCAAGCCATCGCGCCATATGTTTCATGGCCTCATCCAGGCCATTCCAGCTCCGGTTATTGAATCGCACCGGTGCCATGAAGTTCGCAAGAGTGTATGGAGGTCGCCGCTGTAACAGACTGAAAACTAGCTTTGGATCTTCCTTTTTGCTGGGTTGGACCCCAAAGCGTGAGAGGTCTTTGTGCCCAAAAAGGTCTTCTGTGAATGGCTCGGCCCAATCAAATGTGGGCAGAGGATCAAAATCGGCGAAGTGTTTTGCTGGCAGGCCTGTCTTGTCACTCAGGGCCCAAAGCATTCGGCCAACAAAATCATCCTGTTTGGTCGTCTTAACGGGTTTGTTTTGGCAATACTTGCTGACTATGGCTTGTTTTCCATTGACCCCGTCGCGGTAATTCGACGCCCAAACATACAATGTCTCGCGAAGATAATAGTGACTTCGGTATTCCTTATACAGGACCGGAATGACATTCTTTGCCTCCCATTCTCTGGTTACGAGCTCTTCTTTATCCTTTGAAAAGTTTCCAAACGCGAATGCTCTGGGCGAATCCTCTCCCATCAAAGTGTCGGCCGCGAGCGCATCCATCATGTATCGTAATATCGGATCGTTGATGCTGTAACCAACGAAACAAACCGTATATCCGCGGAACAGCTCGCTGAGGAAACGCGCTGCCCATCGCTCCGTCAGGTAGGCTAAACCAAAATCCCCACTCGAAATGATAAGCCGATTCAAGTCAGCGTCCATCGGGGTCTCCGGCAATAATCCGTGGAGGTAAACCAGACCATCCCAGCGGTTTTTCGGGACGGGCAGCAAAGGAGCGGCAAAGGTACAAGTACTCAGATTCTCGTCCGCGATGACTTTATCAAATATCCGGTCAAAATTGGTAGTAACCAGTCGGGTTTGCCCACTACGAGATTTGCTCAACGTTAAAAGCGCCTGATGAGTTTGCGTGGCCTTCGGCCTTGAAAAATCAGGTTTCAGAGCATCAGCCAACGCTTTTCGGACAGCTGGACGTCCTCCTGGATAACTGCGTTCAAGCAACCCGATTGCCGTGTCATACTGAAAATTATCCAAAGCGGTTTTTTCAACAGCGGTAGGAGGGACACCGAGGGCATCGTAGATCTTATCAACCAAACCGCCGAACCCCGGCAAACCCGCCGAATAAGATATCCCCGCTCCGCAGAAGAATACGACCCGCCCTTCTTCTTGGGCCTCAAGCAGTTCTTCAGGAATGTCTGGTCCGTTCTTGATAAACTGCATGGATTTCGTAGTCCTGTGTTCAGTTCAATAGCTCATATTCCAATAAGTCCTGCTGAGTTTCGGACTTTCGCCAAGCCAACAAGTCATGGTTCCTTATCGCAATTATCCGAAGTAACAATACGCTGTAATATAAACGTTTTCGCCCCACCACGTTCCTTTCTGTTTTCTCTAAACGCGAGAGAGGATTTGATGGCGTTGCAACCGGACGGACGCGAAATTCACGAAAAACCCTTGTATTTTTAACATCGATTCAGTAATGTTCTTAATCTCATTGAGTTTCTATTTCATTGGTGATGGCTTCGAAACTACCATCATGAACTGAGGCTTAATGTGATGCAAATCTATCTAATTGATCAATATTTTTCATAAGACCCATAAACTTTTTGTGTCTAATTTTTTATGCAACTAGTAGGATCAAACATGATACCCGGTGAAATAGAAACCCAGGACGGAGAGATCACACTCAATAGTGGGCGTGACACAATCGCGCTGACCATTGCCAACACAGGAGATCGTCCCATACAAGTCGGTTCTCATTATCATTTTTTTGAAACCAACCCCGCGCTGGCTTTTGATCGAGGGGCCGCATGGGGTTATCGATTAAATATTGCGGCGGGAACAGCCATTCGCTTCGAGCCCGGCCAACAGCGTGATGTTGAACTGGTCGCTTTTGCCGGTCGCCGTCATGTATATGGTTTTAATGGTTTGGTCATGGGCGCATTGGAGAAAGAAAAATGAGCACAATTTCTCGAAAGGCTTATGCTGAAATGTACGGCCCTACTGTAGGTGACAGGGTTCGTCTAGGAGATACAGAACTCTGGATTGAAGTGGAAGAAGACCATACAACTTACGGCGAAGAAATCAAATTTGGCGGGGGTAAAGTCATTCGTGATGGTATGGGTCAAAGCCAGGAAACGTCCGCAAAAGTTGTGGATACGGTGATTACCAATGCGCTTATTTTAGATCACTGGGGCATCGTTAAAGCAGATATTGGTTTGAAAAATGGCCGTATTGTTGCCAT